>JACCVN010000106.1 GCA_013698165.1 Parachlamydiaceae bacterium
GCTGGAGGCGTTGGCAAAATACGCATAATCGACAGCGCTGCCATTGTTTTACCGCACCCCGATTCACCTACGATGGCTGTAGTTTTGCCAAGGTATAGATCAAAAGACAGGTTATTGACAACCGCAAATGGAGAGGTTCGCCCCTGAAGCTTGGTGGTCAGATTGCGAACGGATAAAATCGAATTATTCATATATTTGACATAGCTGAATCTGAGAATTTGGGCAATGCCAAAGCTCTTGCGGTTGAGCTGATTTAAAAGACCTAGTATTATACGGGGTGATGAAAGGTGTATGATGAATGCTTAGCTAAGCAGTAATTGTAGCTAGAGACGAACTATTTGCTAATCCTAATATTTTTGTTAACATGTATTAAACTTAAAGGTGAGCAATAATCGCAGCTTAGATCACCATTCATCACTCACCATTCCTCACTCCTCTAGTTCGTCCCTGGGTCTGGCCTTTACAATAGCTTCTGACTCGTGTATAGTCTAATTCGTATTTTAAGGAAGGCTATATGTTGCGATGGATCGTTGTTGTTTTTGCATGTCAAATTTTGTGTATTTCTGCAACTCCTCTACAAATTGAGATAGATGCAGAAGGCGTTATCTTAATTAACGCGAATACAAATGTGATTCTCTACGAAAAAAATGCTTATAAGCAGTACCACCCTGCCAGCACTACTAAAGTAGCCACAGCCCTTTACGCCTTAGAAAAGAATAGCAGCCGACTTGATGAAATCATTGTTGCAGATCGCGAATCATTGGCATCGATCTCCCCAGATGCCAAAAGAAAGTCAAACTATATGCTTCCTGCCTATTGGTTAGAAACAGATGGAACTCATATTGGGATTAAAAATGAAGAGAAACTTTCCTTAAAGGATCTTCTATTTGGAATGATGGTCGCTTCCGGCAATGATGCGGCTAATCTGATTGCAAAAAATGTTGGTGGGTCAATTCCTGCCTTCATAGAACAGTTGAATGCCTATCTAAAAGAATTAGGCTGCAAAAATACAACGTTTTGCAATCCTCATGGCCTTCACCATCCAAATCATCTGACCACACCCTACGATATGGCCTTGATGGCTAAAGAAGCTTTAAAAAACCCTTTGTTCCAGGAAATTGTTAAAACTCAGCGCTTTATGCGTCCGAAGACGAATAAGCAGGAGTCACTTCCTCTGATGCAGACTAATCATCTAGTCAGAAAGGGAAAACCTCATTTTTATGCTAAGGCAATTGGCGTTAAAACAGGCTATGTCGCTGCCGCTCAACATACACTTGTCGCTGCAGCTAGAGATGGTGATCGCACTCTTATCTCGGTTTTGTTTAAATCCAAAAACAGAAAGGATTGTTTTAGCGAGACGATAAAGCTCTTTGAAGCAGCCTTTAATGAACCCAAAGTCGAACGCATTTTATTTAGGGCCGGTATCCAAAATTATGTGTTAGAGCTGGATGGTGCTGTTAAGCCTATTAGGACTTATCTGTCGTCGAATGTCACAATTCAATATTACCCTGCAGAAGAACCGGAATTACAATGCATTTTAAAATGGCGCGAGATATCTCTCCCCATCGAAAAAAACCAGATCATCGGCGACCTGCAAATTCAAAATGTCAGAGGGAAAGTGATCCAACAGATTCCACTTCTAGCCGAAGAATCTGTTTCAGCTTCATGGAGCCATTGGCTAAGAAGCTTTTTCTAAAAATTCTAGAACTCGCGATACAATCACCAATTCCTAAGCCGCGAAATGCGGCGGTAGCATAACCCACGCGTTAGCCTTATCATTACCCAAATCTTTCAAATCCTATGAATAGATAAAAAAGAAGAACCCTTTTCAGGGTTATGAGGCTTTTTTTGCCTACCCGTAGCTCAATGTCATCAACTTAAAATAATTCATAATAAAGAACACTAGCAAAAGGTGTTTCCGCATTTCCAATAAGTCTGGAAAAGGCACTCGACATCGGAATGGCAAGCTACGATAGCTAGCGACTTTTGTTATAAATTATTTTAAGTTGATGGCATTGCCCGTAGCTAGGG
>JACCVN010000111.1 GCA_013698165.1 Parachlamydiaceae bacterium
TTCACCTTTTACTCCATTTTTGATAGTACAAACCATTAAGAGCTCAAAACCAATTCTTTTAACTATTGAATGACTGTGCTTTAAGCAATTTTTAGCTTGATTGAGCAACATAACTCTTTCATCTTCACTTAATCTGAAATCGTTTGAAGTGGTTTGAGGCAGCTGATCAATGAGCTTTTTAAAAAAATCCAGTTCCTGATTGGTCATTTTAAGCAAGTTTTCTAGAGATCCCATAGTCTTAGGTGGAAGTTCTAGGGATAAAAGAGAAAAACATGTGCTCTGGGGATAAAAAATCTCGGTTTTGCTCTCAATAGAACTAATAAATAGTGGCGTGACGATTTTAAAGATACGCTGCAACCATTTTTTGGCTTCATGAGGAAACTTTTGAGCGAGTAATGCTTCGCCTATTTTTAAAGAGGCTTTACGTATCTTGTATTCTTTGCTGGGGTCTTTAAGAGCATCAAGGTCACATTTTACAGCCTCATCGAGCCTCTGGAGTTTGTCAGTATCTTTTAAACAAGAATTGGCACATTCCAGCGTCACATAAACGGCAAGATCGATACAAGCTTGGGAGGGGGCTTTTTTCGTCAAACTCATTGTTGAAAGGAAATTGAAGGAACATTCTAATAGTTCCGGACAGTCTAAAAGCTTTACAATATCGCCAATACAGCCTTCTATTTGATGATTGTTCTTCTCAACGCAATCTTGCTGGCCCGATTTAAACGGCATTTCCTGTAGCAGCATGAGAGCATTTCGATACTTTTCATAAAGGAGCTTTCTAAATTTAATTTCCAAGTTAGCTTTTCTGACAGCCAGCTTTTGATCATTAATTGTCACAGAGCAGCGATTTTCCCATTTTTCTTGCAGATATTTAATATCTATTTTTTCGTATTTAAGAGCCGCTTCACAGACATTCAGCCAAACTTCTGTATCTTGGTTTTTGTCGACCAAAATGATTTGCTGTGCGGAACAAGCAATTAAAAGATCTAGAGCTTCCGGAATAAGATTAAATGAAATAAGCGACTCCACGATCTTAATAATAGGATCGAGTGTAGGATTTAACATCGTTTCCATGCGTTGTTTACGAAATAGCTTTTTCGCGCAGGAAGTTATAGCGAGCAATTGTAATGTATAAGTCCCCTTTGGGTGATTCTTTTTAATCGCATTTGCAATTGATACAAAAAGATTAATTTCATCTTTCTCATGAATCTGTGAACTATTTTGCATAGAGAAAAATAATTTTGCGGCCTCTAATGGTTCAGTCGATAGCAGTGCATTAATAAATTTGATCTGCTGATTAACAGTTAATCCAAAATCAGAATATAAATTTATAGCAATGGAACTTTGATCTGTCGATGCCAGTGCCAAACAGAATTCATAAAGTCCACTTTTAGATTTTACCTTGTTTGCTTGGCAAAATGATATAAGCGGGTAAATGAGCTTTTGAGTGACCATGTCATTTGGAAAGTCTTTCAGCACCATCTCTAAATTGGCAATGGTTATTTGATCATCACAAATCAGAGGTAAATATCTTATTAGATTTTTTAATACCCAAGCTTCCGGTTTAGACAAAGCATATAGTAGGAGTAGTTCATACCCCAAGTTCCTTATGACTTTATGAGAATGCTTAAAGCATTTCAATGCTTGGTCAGCGAGTTTTTCGTTAAAAATGCCTAGAGGGATCAAATCCTTTTTATAGGGACTGTTGAAATAAAAACTTTTAAACGTATTCCTAAGTGAATCGAGCTGTGAGTCATTCATTTTAAATAAAGTTTCGAGCGCACGGTTCAGATCAAGAGGGATGGAAATGGCATAGTTTATATTATTGACTTTCTGCGAAATATTGATCTTATGCCATTCAGCTTCAGGATTGCTTAAACGTACTGTAAGTGCAGAAACTTCTTTACTTTGGGGAGAAACAAGCCTTAGGCATCCAAACATCAGAAGAAAATCGCGGCACATGCTAAATGACACTGCTTTGCTATCCAATATTCCTTTCAATTCATTAAAAAAAGGTGATTTTAATTCAGTAAAAATTGAATTATCCCAACGCATTATTTCTTCCCACCATACTTGAGACTTCGCTGAATGTCCTGCATTCTCATTAAGAGAAAGCATAGCATTGAATCCTAGCGCAACTTGAGTTATGCGATCTTTAAAATGGTGATTTTCCCATTTACTTTTCAGAAATGTGAGTCGGTCAGAATCATTAGTTAAATAAAATAATTCTTCTTCCAACCGAGGATCACAGACATCATAATCTATGCCTATATTGGAAATACAAGAAGCCCAAGCTCGCTCATCAACTTTTGAGGCGATGCTTAATCTTTTTCCGGCACGGAGTACAATCGAGGGAAGTCCCCCACGGAAATCAGCCTTAGGAGTTATTTTAGGAAGCATTTTCGCTTTTAAAATTTCTTCAAAAGATAGATCTTTCGTTTGTATAATATTGATTAATTCTTGAATAGGGTCAATACCTGGAACAATTAGGCCGTGATGTAAAAATATGGTGCGTCCGACATTGTCTTTAGGTAAAAAATTATGATCGATAATCAAATCGGCAAGTCCAAATGACGTCAAGGCAAAATCATTGTTTTTAAAATAGTTGTTATAAAAAAAATTTCTGATTATTGCCTCAGAATCTAAAAAAAGTGCTTCAAATGTAATTTGTTTATTTTGGAGATCGACTACAAGTTGATTTGCAAATAATAGCGTCTTTTTTAGAGC
>JACCVN010000112.1 GCA_013698165.1 Parachlamydiaceae bacterium
GAGCTAAAATTGCATTGCATCTCGCTAAAGAGGGAGCTTCAGTCGCAGTGAATTACTCCTCAAGTAAAGAAGCTGCGGACAAAGTTGTCAGTGAAATTATTAAAAATGGCGGAAAAGCGGTAGCTATTCAAGCGAATTTAGCAAAACCTAATGAGATCGAAACTCTTTTTACTGAAACTAAAAAAGCCTTTGGAAAATTGGATATCCTAGTAAACAATGCCGGTGTGTACCAGTTTGTGCCTATAGAAGAGGTTAATCAGGAACATTTTAATAAAATTTTCGATTTAAATGTTCTGGGCCTTCTGTTGGCTATAAAGGAGTCCGTCAAACATTTTGGCTCTTCTGGAGGATGCATTATCAATATAAGCTCTATTGCAAGCACTTCAGCCCCTGCGACAAGTGCGGTATACAGCGCAAGTAAGGCTTCTGTAGACGCAATAACGAAGGTATTGGCAAAAGAGCTGGGGCCAAAACACATTCGCGTAATTTCTATTAATCCAGGGATGGTCGAAACTGAAGGCACTCATACCGGAGGATTTTTAGAAGGCGATTTTCATAAGGAAGTTGAAGCTAGTACGCCTCTAGGTCGTATTGGCCAGCCAGAAGACATTGCGCCGGCGGTAGTCTTTTTTGCTTCTAGTGATGCCTCTTGGATTACCGGTGAAGCGTTAAATATCTCGGGAGGGTATCGTTAAAATAGCTGCTCAGGTATGATGTTGATATCCAAATCACGAATGTGTCCACGATTGCATAGGGTAGCAGGCAGCACATAAATCAAACTTTGCTCCCCATTTTTACCTCTTCAATTTCTTGATGCCTGCTGCGAGGCAGCAGGCTACTTTAACACCTTTTCAGGCTAGGAGATTTGTATGATCAGTGAAAACCTTAAAACGCTGGCTTCTGTTGAGTATTTAAATATGTTAAAAATTTCCCATGAACTTCAATCATTTGCGACTGAAACTGAAAAAGGAGCTGCAAATGTTGCTCAAGCTTTAGGGTTTAGAGAGAGACAGATGATTAAAACATTGATTTTTGAGACCGATAAAGGGGAAGCTGTATTGATTATGGTCGGAGGAGATCAAAATGCTGTCTCAGGTCTACTTAAAAAGGCTCTAGGTTCCAGAAATATATCGATGTGTAATCCAGAAAAAGTAAAAGCTATTACCGGATATCAAATCGGATCAATTCCTCCCTTCCATTGGCAACCGGAAGGATTTCGGACTTTTTTAGATGCCTCAATAATGTCTGAAGATATTCTTGGTGTTGGTACGGGCTGCTGGGGAAAAGAAATTTTAATCACTCCTGAAAATCTTGTACGGGCTAGCAATGCGAAAGTAATAAATTTGACCCAAAAAGAAGCCTCTACTTAGTGAATAGAGAAAAAAACGACAAAGGACAAACGACAGTAGGAGCAATAACGGCACTGGGATAAAACCGTAGAGGGGACGCAGAGAGGGCGGCAAGCCGCGAATGCATCGGTAACATAGAGCCACAGGTTAGGAAGTTGTTTTTGTAGCTTTTTTTAGATTTAAATTCACATGAATCTAAGCTTTTTTAAATTTCGTATGATAGTATACGGTTTTAAAGAATTGAGTTACGAGCAATAAACACCTCCGGATGGGGGTGTGGGCTAGTAGCCCATGGGGAAGCGAAGCGCAGCCCTGGGTAAATAAAATTCAAGATTGCACCCCTGAAAGGGGTGCGGGAGGGTTGTCGGATTTTTTACTAGTGACACGTTATTGCCCAAACCCCTTTCAGGGCTGTAATTCTTTTATTAAAGGACCCAGGGCCTCGCTTCGCTTGCCCTGGGCTACAGGCGCCCATACCCCCATCCGGTGGTGTTGTTTAAGGGCATAATCTTCTAAAAAAAACAGAATTGAAAGACTTAGATGTAGGTGAAAATTCAACGTAGAAATAGGAACAAAAACAACACCATAGTACACTGTAAGGTAAATTCGGGGTCATAAAACAATATTTTAAATTTGGAGATTAACGTTTCTCATTTCGTGACATACACTAATGTGTAGGCGCGAAAAGAGAAACGTTATGATCCGAAAATAAAAAAATGTTTTATGACCCCAAATTTACCTTACAGTGTACTAGCCACAGGTTTAAACTTATTAGTACCCAAATTTATCCAAACCTGAGTATGGTTTAAAATAAAAGGCCCTTTCCAGGGTTGTGAGGGCTTTATTTTGTTTACCCGCAGATGCCGCTGTCTTCGCTATCGCTCGCAAGCCTTGCTACGGGCCAGATAGAGAGACCTATCGCTCTAGGTTCTTGGATTTTTCAAAAAATGTAGCCCCAAAATAATGACTACCACAGAGCCCAAAAAGAGAACTCAGAGGAGAAGAGCAGCGCGTATTGCATATGTCATTCATATGTGGCTGAGGTTGCCCCTATTTCGGCAGTAACGCAGAGAGGCAGGAAACAGCAATACCATCGCTTTTTAGTTGGCTTATTTCTTTTTTTAATAATTTGTTTTTCTAAAGGATGTTTTTTTTATGCAGCTCCTCTTCGTCTCAAGCGTCCCTGCGTCATTTCTAAAAATATTACTAAAGAAAAGTGTTGACACACCTTAAGTGATATGGCAGATATCAATGTTATTGAGTTATTTGTTTTTTCCATTTTCGTATGACCCTACTGTAACTATAAATATTCATTTCAAACTTAGGTATAGATTCAAAGTATACAAAATTTGAATCTATAAAAAAATCTCTCATGATTTCTCTAGCGAATAAAACGGTAAATCAAAAAAAGGAGCCCATATGAAACAACTAATGTTTGTCCCTCTTTTACTAACACTATTTGGAAGCCTCCAAGCAGTTAATAATCAATCGTCTGTATATGGCACAACGAATCCGACATATGCACCTCAAAACACTACAGTGACTAATGTTCCAGATATCTATGGCAATGCCGTTCAACCCCAAATTCAAACTAATCGCGGAATGCCTTCTCAAAACGTTCCTTACCAACAAGGTCCCAATCAGTTTCCAGGCTATAACTCAGGGCAATACCAAGATCCAAATAACGATAGATTCCGTTCGGATATAAGAAGTAATCCGGGTCAATATGGTCAATCCTCCTACATTCAAGGTCAAGCCCCCCAAGGAACTTACTATCAGCGACAAAATCTGCAAGGAACGTATAACCAAAATCAGTACAATAATGAGATCTATCAAAATCAAAATTTGTATGATCAATATCAAAGAGGCCAGGAAAATTTAAATAGAGGAATGCAATATCAATATAACACCCCTAGTATAAATAGTCAAATGAGAAACTTAGAAGCAATGAACGAACAAAATGTTAATCATCAAAATACTACTGTACAGCTAAAAAGCTCATCTCCAGATAAGTATTCTAATGATAAATATTCAACTGAGAATGATCGAGAGATCAATTTAAAGATACGCAAACAAATCACCGGATGGTTCACTGATAATTATAAAAACATAGCAATCATTACGAACAATGGCAAGACTTTAATCGAGGGCTTTGTAGATAATCAGGATGCAAAAAATACTCTTCAAAATGATGCTCAAAAAATCCAGCCGAATACTTCTCTGAATGTTCAGGTAGGGCAATCTAGCACCCGATAATTTTGCATAAACAAGCTCAAATCCTAAGAGCGGATCAAAGTGCGATGCAAAAAATTGCATCGCACAAATCTCCATAATGCGTAAAATCTCTGTGTGACATAATTTCTTTATTTATGCATGCATCATGTTAGGATTGAAACCATCCTCGCCCATTAATTGCGTATTTATGGAAACAGACTGCACAATAAGTGGCATTTAAAGTGCTTATTTTCCTGCAGAGGCGGGTGTTTACGCTTCTGTTGCTGCGCGACAAGACGTAATTCTCTCTTTGGTGGCATCTGTAGCTAATACTTATTTTCAGCTCCGCAGCCTCGACGCTCAGCTGATAATTGCTATAGATACGAAAAATTCATATGGCGAGTCTGTCACCTATTTGAAAACCAGTTTAAGTATGGCCAAACCTCTCAAATGACGGTCGTGCAAGCTAAAACTCAATTTGAAATAGCTGCATCACAAATCCCTGCAATTAAATCACAAATCGCACAGACTGAAAATGCGCTCTCTGTTTTATTAGGAGATAATCCGAAAGAGATTCCAAGGGGAAAAAGCATAAGAGAATTTAAATTGCCGCCGGTACCTGCAGAGCTCCCCTCAGAGCTGCTATGTCAACTCTCCGATATTATTCAAGCGGAGCAAGAGCTTATCGCTGCCAACGCTCAAATAGGTGCTGCAAAAGCTCTCCACTTTCCGTCTTTGTCCTTGACAGGGTATTCTGGGGGGCTAGTGAAAACCTGCATAAGCTCTTTACCGGTCCGTCAAAAATTTGGAATTTTACTGGTTCTATCACAGGGCCGATTTTTACTGCAGGGGCTATCTATGGGCAGTTATTTCAAGCTGAAGCACAACAAAAAGCTGCGCTATTAGCCTATGAACAGACAATCATAAGCGCTTTTGCCAATGTAGAAAGTTCCCTTGTCAGCCATACAATGCTGATCGATCAAGTAGATGCGCTTGGGAGGTTAGTTAAGGCTTCAAGTGAATATGTACGCCTTTCCAAACTACAGTATAAGGGCGGATATGCTCCCTATTTCCTTGTAATCCAAGCTCAAGAGCAGTTCTTTCCAGCAGAACTTTCATGGGTTCAAGCGCAAGGTCAATTGTTTAGTTCATTAGTTAACATCTACCAGTCGATGGGCGGCGGTTGGGTTAATCTCGCAGAACAAGGCGCTCAAGGCTCCGACGCTGTCACAAAACCCTCATTCTTTTTGTAAATGGTTGTTTTAGCCACATCCATAATTATGGCGGAAAAATAAGCGATTAATTTATTCTTGGTACCATCAGAATAAACACTAAAGAGCTTGTTTATGGAACCATTATCCCCACTAGTTTATTCAGTACCAAGATACTTTCTCGGTAAGGCTAACATTGATCAAAAAGTTGTCGATGCTGCAATACACTCTTTAGAAAAGGAGATGTCTATATATTATTCTAGTCATATTGAAAACAAGAGCAAGTTCGTCTACCAGCATCGGGGAACATTTTTGATCCCATCCTACCTATCTGAAATGGAGATAGATCGTGATAATCGGTTTTATGCTGACAGATTGTATAAAATTAAAACATTGGATCCCCTAAACAGCTTTGAAAATCTCTTAATCTCACTGAGTCAGAGAATTTCTAGTCTTGGATTTCCTAGTGATCGTATCGAAGTTCGATTTGAGAAGGGATGTTTTTATTCTTTGGCGAATTTTTGGCACAAAGACTTTGCCATGCATGAGGAACACAATTTTTTTTCAATATGTTATAGCAATGTAGAAAACTGGAGTACTAAGATTTTAGATGTTACTGCAGTTAAAGCCATCGGTAAAATTCCATTTGTAATTGAAAAGGAAACTCTTGAAAAAATTGAATCCCTAGCTACAAATTCAGAATTAGGGGTATTTTATGATGTCAAGCAAGTCTATCATCGTGCTCCTGTAAGCACGGATTTTGATTCTCATGTAAGCAATCATCACTACCGGCTTTTTATACGTTTCAACAATACATATCGAACATGAGGTTGGCCTCTGCAATGGATCTACAGCGTCTTTATATCAACTCCACACCACATCCACAAGGCCTTTACATGCAAGAGCAAAGAGACAGGATAAGCAGGATCGCAAGCAGCATGATGGGCAGGCTATTTAAATACAGATATTAGGAAATTCATGAAGTTAATTGGTTAAATTAATATATTTTTCTTTTTTTCAATTTAAAAAAATAAAAAATAATTCAATTTAATGAATTTCCAAATATCCTGTATTTAAATATCCTGCCCATCCTGCCGCTTGCGATCCTGCTTTTCCTGTCTGCTGTTCTTTGCTCTTTGGTGTAAGTGCGTTGCGTCTGCTGTGTTTGCCCCTGCGTGTGGAAGCGTTGTGGATACTGTTTTTTTTGTGTTGATGCCGATGTTGATGTTTATACGTCGTTGATTCTAAATTGTGATCGTGTCTGTTGTTTTTTCATCTAGGGTGAAGATGCTATCTTGTACACTTTCGAATTGTGTTCCTATGAAATCGTGATAATCATTGATGGGGTTTGGATCATTCAAGTTTTTCATGATCGGCAAAAAGTGTTCTACTTTGAAGACATTACATTTTAGAATTCTAAAAGTCGCTTCCCATCCTCTGTGGGGGTTGTATACAAAGGTTGCCTCTTTTTCCAGGGGGTAGTTTTCCCACGAATAAATAATCGTTGCAACAACATCTTTATTCAGAACACTTCGAATTTCTAGCAAGTTTAGCTGTGTAACTTTGAACGTTTCAGAATCGGTAATTCCAATGTAATTTTCAATATGGTCATTATTAAGTTCAAAGAAATAGTGTGCGAAGGGGTTTTGGTCAGGAAAGAAATCGGGAAACAATAGTGACATATACTCTATGGCGCGCAAACTGCAAGGTTCAGCAATGAGTTCAAGAACCCTTAGAGTCGGAATCATTTGAGTCTGCTCTGGAGGATTCCTTTGTTCTGATAAAGCAGTTAAGGATTCAGGATTCTTGCTGTAAAAAATTATTTTATCGGTGTCACTTTCAACTTTCTTATTGATCTCAAGAAAAATATCAAAAGTCATCTTTGGTTTTAGAGTTTCCAGTATCTTCGTGGAACTTGTTGTTAATGTCTGGTCACTATTAATTTGTTTAGGCTTGTTGAATCCATGCTCGTATAGTTTTTTTATCAAATTTCTCAGTAGTTCTTCCACCGAGCTATAAGTTTTAATATTGATTGCTTCTGTTGGCATCTGATTAAAAATCTTAAGTCGTGGATCAAGTTGAGAAATAAGCGATGGTGATGTTGTACTTTTTTTCATAAAAACTTCACCATTTATACATATCATCGGCAACGAAGCTTTTAACGACATTATTTCATGCGCAGAATCGACAAAAACCATGGCAACATCTTTGATGGGATTCTCACTATACGTTTGTAATCCAAGGCGTATTCCACGTAAGTCATAGAAAAATGGTTTAGTATTAGATCTTAACAAAAATTTTGGAGATATTTTATGTACTTTGTATGCTGAGGTTGCTAAATCAAGAGAATTTGAGATTTCGTTTGCATTTTCTTGGCTTGATTTTTCCTCGCTTGAATGAGAAGATTTCGAACGGGGTGAAAGTTTCAAGAGGGTGAAACTTAATTTTCTTGGTGATTTGGAAGTTGGAGATGTTGAAGGTGTAATGTCATTAGCGGTAGATATTGGGGCTGTTACAGTTGTCGTAAAAATATTTATGTGTGAATTTTCATGGGCTTGTAATCGTTTGTTTCCCTCGGACAGCTTTCTTTCATAATAATGCTTCACTGTGCACTTATAAGCATAGGTATGTATATTTGATTCAAAATAGCAAAGCTGGGGAACAGAGCTGCATTTTGCGTTGAGATAGTATAAAACGTATTGAGAGCCAACACCAGTTGGATTTTTATAAAAATTTAAAGCTTTAAGGACATTTAGGCCTTCTTCAAAATTACCTCTACCAATAGCGGCGACGGTCAATTCGTAAAAAGGATGGTACGTGTCATTACTTATACTCTTTGATCTCAACCTTGCACTGACCAAGCCAGATTTTATATTGTGATAATCATTTGAATATTTATTTAACTCATCCAAAAATACAGAGATTTCTTTGTGTGCTGTATTGCTCCCCTTTAATTCCGAGGTACAGTTTAAGCTTGAGATCTCGTCTAAATAAGTGCAGAAGCTTGCTGCATTTTTTGTTATGGCATTATTTGTAATTAAATAATCAAATAGATCTTTTTCAAGTTGTATTATTAGAGGGTAAATATCTCTGAGTAAAATTCCTTTGCTTTGCATAAACTGTAATATGGCTGCGTTAAAATCCATCCCACTTTCTTCAATTTGTTTTTTTGTATAGCCTTCAGATAAGGCTGTTGCATATGCTTCACGGCAAAATTCAAAAGCATTTACGTGAACCAAATTAGATTGCGAAACCGAATTTGATGATCGATTTTCTTTCGTTAATTTAGTTTTCAAAGATTGATACATATTTATGTTAAATTCCCTTGAGTCTGACTCCATATCCAACTTTAACAATGAAACATGATTTTTCTCTTTGATTAGAGTCTCAAGATAATTGTCATATTTTGAAATGAGTCCTTTGGGTAAATCAAAGGTCGATACTGAATAAAGATTTTTCTCACAAAGAGGAAACCGATTACTCCCGGAATCTTTGGGGCTTTTTCCCGGTGATCTTCCAATAGGAGACGTCCTACCATGAGAAGAGCTGAAAGATGTAATAACTTTTGAAAGGTCAACTTTTAATCGATGTTTGTGATTTGAAGAACTGCTTTGCGTTAAATTTCCTAATCCTTCAGCGATCAAATCTTGATCTTCAAACTGAAGGGAATCAATTGAGCCGCCGGACGATGTGGAATAGGATGTAAATTTTTTAAACATAGTTTCGTCTTGAGGCACAAGTTGAGAAATTGAACTGCCAGAGGATGATGAGTAGGATGTGAATTTTTTTAATTTTAGTGTTTTTTCGTCTTTAGCCACAATTTGAGTATTTAATATATGAGACTTGGGACTCATTTCATGTGTCTCGGAATGAGCTTTGTCTGATTTCTCATTTTTAATTTCGATGGGGTAAGCGGTAGGTTGATTATTCCTCTTAAGAGCAGAGTTCGGATACATATGATTCCTTATTTATAGATTTTCAGGCCTTAACTTTAAGAGATTGCTCTTAATGACTTTAAATGTTGAAATTATTCTAGTACACTGTTAAGTCAGTATTTTCGACTATTTCTGCGTCAAAGCCCCGTGGTGTGCCGATCGAAAAAGGGGCTGTATTTACTAATACAGCCCCTTTTAC
>JACCVN010000137.1 GCA_013698165.1 Parachlamydiaceae bacterium
AAGCGTTATCATGCTGCCTTAAAATTCTTGATTTATATGATTGCCGGCTCAACTCTAATGGTCGCTGCTGTGTTAGGTCTTTATTTTGCGCACGCATCGGTTCAAGGAGTGGGGAGTTTTAACTTTCATGCTCTCGGATTGATATCTCAAAATGCCCCTTATGCTGCAATTTTAGCAGGGATATTTTTTCTTGCTTTCGCTGTGAAAACACCCCTATTCCCTTTTCATGCCTGGCTACCTGAGGCATATGGAGAAGCCCCTATGGGAGGAACAATCCTGCTTTCAGCTTTACTTTCAAAAGCCGGCATCTATGGATTTTTACGCATCGGGGGTGAAATTTTTCCTGGTTTTATGCAAGCGTGGGCACCACTTTTCATTGGTCTTGCCATTGCAGGCGTATTTTATGGAGCTTTTGCAGCTTGGTCCCAAAATGATTTTAAACGCCTATTAGCCTATTCAAGCTTTTCACATGTAAACTTTGTGCTAGTAGGAATTTTTGTCTGGAGCCAGATGGCTTTATCCGGAGCAATTTTGCAGGCGTTAAACCATGGACTGACAATCACTGCCCTATTTCTTGTCGCAGGCTGGTTGCAAGAAAGAGTCGGCTCAACTTCTCTAGGTCAAGTCAGTGGGCTTGCTAGATACTTGCCTCATCTTTGCTGGCTCACTTTGTTTTTTGTCCTTTCTTCAATAGCTCTACCGGGGTTGAACAATTTCATCGGTGAATTTCTAATTTTCTTAGGTCTCTTTACTCGAAATCATTGGGTGGCTGCAGGTCTAGCATTGATAATTGTCTTTTCGGTCATATACATGCTGCGCTGGATGGAAAAAATGTATTTCGGAGAGCCTACTCCTCAAAAGGCAACCTGGAAAGATATTTCTGCTAGAGAATTGGCGACAGCTTTGCCATTAGCGGCGATCATGCTCTTGATAGGAATTTATCCAACACCACTTATCGATCAGTATATTAATCCATCAGCAGAACAGATTATCGCTACGGAAGTATCTCTTCTTAAATCGGAGTTGCCACAATGAATATTACACTTTCATCCACTGATTTGTTTGCGATAAGTCCGCTACTAATTTTACTAACGGGTGCTCTTTTACTGCTCCTTCTTGAGGCTTTTGCCGAAAAGGCATCCTCGAAATGGTCTGCCATTGCTACTTTAGCCCTATTTTCAATTGCGATTGTTGCAGAAATCGCTGCTCCACAAGGTTCAAGCCCGCTTTTAACACCATGGTTAAAATTTGATGGGTTGGCCCATTTCTTTAATCTATTTTTTCTTTCCGTTGGAATTGCTTCAACGTTGTTGGCGGCGGCATTTTTTAAAGAGTTTAATGCCAGGCAAGGGGAGTATTATTTTCTACTGATCGCTTCAGTATTTGGCGCGATGTTAATAGGAGCTTCTGCAGATTTTTTGACTCTATTTCTTGGATTAGAGACCCTATCTATTGCCTTATACGTCCTTTGCGGATACATGAAAACATGGGAGCTCTCGCATGAAGCTGCTATTAAATACTTTCTGATGAGCTCTATAGCCACAGGCTTTTTGCTTTATGGCGTTGGATTAGTATATGGCGCAGTGGGATCCACAAACTTCCAGGCAATCCTTCCGGCTTATAAAGCTTTGTCAAATTCAAGCATGTCGACTCTCTTTATTATTGGCATAGGGATGATCACTATAGGGCTAGCGTTTAAGGCGGCTATTGTTCCTTTTCATAGTTGGGCGCCCGATGTCTATGATGGAGCTCCAATGCCTGTCACAGCATTTATGGCAGTTGGAACTAAAGCTGCCGCCTTCGCAGCATTTGTGCGTATATTCTTTGATTCATTACCTGAGTTTAATTCACAGTGGAACCAACTGCTTGCCATCTTGGCTTACCCAACGCTGATCTACGCAAATATTGTTGCTCTAAGGCAAACGTACATGCGACGCTTTTTTGCCTATTCAGGCATCTCACATGCTGGCTTTCTCTTAATCCCATTGGCCGTTGGCACTCCTCCAGCTCTCACAGCCTTGCTCTTTTATCTTGTCATCTATGCTTTAGCCACTTTTGGGTGCTTTGCGGCATTAAGCTCCCTTGACAGACGCAAGGAAGGCGTTACTCTTAATGATCTCCGCGGATTTTATTCTCGCTCTCCCTGGCTGACTGCCCTGATGTCATTATCCCTGCTGACTTTAGCCGGTATTCCTCCAACTGCGGGATTTTTTGCAAAGTTTGCAATTTTTAAAGTGGCTTTTGAAGGCCAATTTTATGCCCTTGTGATCGTAGGCCTTCTGATGGCTATCTTGTCTGCTTTTTACTATTTGCGCATTATTGCAGTGATGTTATCAGAAGCCTCAGATACTACAGAACAACCGCATCGCTACTGGCCTGCGGCTGCTGTCGCAACTTTTGCTTTTATTTCAATCGTTGCCCTTTCCATTTATCCTGAACCCTTGCTGGCGCTTTTTCAACATCTTCAATAAGGCAAAATTTGATGGAGCTACCCTATCTTAAAGAGATTGTCACAATTTTTAGTCTGTCAATTTTGGTGATACTTGTCTGCTATCGCATTAAATTGCCCTCAATTGTCGGATTCCTTTTGACAGGTGTGATGGCGGGGCCTCACGGTTTTGGACTTCTGAATAATGTCGAAGACGTAGAGACCTTTGCCACTATCGGTATTGTCTTATTGTTGTTTACTGTAGGAATGGAATTTTCGCTGAAGAAAATTTTTGAGTACAAGCGCTATTTTCTGATTGGCGGAGCTGTTCAAGTCGGTATGGCTATTTTGGCAACTCTTTTAATCGGATTTTTCTTTAACCACTCCTTTGGAGAAAGATTGTTTTGGGGCTTTTTATTGTCTTTAAGCAGTACTGCAATCGTTCTAAGGGTTTTAGATGAGAGATCTGAGAGTGATACTCCTCACGGCCGGCTGATTATAGGGATCATGATCTTTCAAGATATTGTGGCCATCCCGATGATGTTAGTAACACCGCTTTTAACTAGTCAAGCTGTCGATTTAGATATGAGCTTTATTTCAAGCGTGGGCGTCGCCATGCTATTGCTTGTGGGTGTTTTGTTTGCAGCCGCAAAAATTGTTCCGCAGCTGCTTTTTTATATAGCAAAAACTCGCAGTCGAGAGCTCTTTTTACTGAGCGTTTTAACCATTTGCTTTTCCGTGGCCTTACTAACTTCGAGTATTGGTCTTTCGCTTTCCTTAGGTGCCTTTTTAGCGGGTCTTATTGTTTCCGAATCAGAATACCGCAACGAAGCTGTCGGGGATATATTACCATTCCAAGATCTCTTTACAAGTTTCTTTTTTATTTCTATCGGTATGTTATTAGACATCTCCTTTGTGCTGACTTATCCGATGACTATTTTGCTGATCACAATGGCTGTAATTGTTCTCAAAGTCATTAGCGCAACTGTTGCGGCAATTTGCGTGGGTG
>JACCVN010000149.1 GCA_013698165.1 Parachlamydiaceae bacterium
TTTGAATATAAGTCCCGAAGGGGCGGCTTGTGAATAGCAATACAGGGCCTTTTATATACTGCCCTTAGCTCAATCTGAGAGCTTTCGCGTTGCCCAAATTCTCAGATTCAGCTATGTCCAGTCTATCTTCCACTTTTCGAGCTATGTTCCTACATAAATGCCCGTTTAGCGTGCTGAAGACCATAACAAAACTGCAGGCAGATATAATGTAATTCATAATCCATGTCCTTAAATGAATGGTATAACTGAACTCAGTGTAAAGAAATTCCTACATCTTTTAATAGATTAGATAATGACAAGGGCAAGCAAAAAGTGTAAACTATGTCACTATGCAAAGCGTACAAGCCGATCCTCTTTAAATTACTTCGTATGTTTATTTGCCCATCAACGCCTTAACCCAAAATTAACATAATCCTAATTCTACTTATAAAAATATCATTTATAATTCAGAATAACAAGTTTACCTTGTGGGCAAAAATTTTTGTTATAGAGTAAAAATTAATAATTGTAATTTAATATAACTAGATAAATGGGGAGCATATGATAAATAATAGTATTACTAATGGAGGAGGTTTGTTTTATAAGATTAAGGATCAAAATAACACAACAAAAGGTTATCTTTACGGGACAGTACATTCTATACATGTCGATACATCCACAATTCAAACAGACCCTACTGTTCGATTGCATGAAAGAGTCATTAAAGCATTACATAAAAGCAATGCACTTATTACAGAGTCAACTCTATTAGTAGATAAAAATAATAAGCCATTGAAAGAACATGAGACGAGGGCAGATGAAATAATTTCAAAAATGAAAAAAGAGATTTTTCAGCAACCATCCAGAGATAAAGAATTGATCGTTATAGCTTATGAAAATCATAAAGAACTTAAATATTTAGAAAGTATTGAAGATCATACTAAAAATGGCGAACTGTTGTTCAATGACGTTATGAATAATATATTAAAAAATTACAATGCTGCAAATATAGATAATTCATTGCTTAATTCAGTAGAATTAGAATTTAAAAATAACTTTAAAATATTTAATACGTATCAAGGAATCATGCACAAATGTTGTGATGAAGCAATAATTTTCAAAACGTCATCGTGTTTGTTATCTCCGCATGTTAAGTTAATAGTTATTGATGGAAGAAATGCTAATATGGCAATCAAAATCGATGAATTTCTATTCAATAGCCCAACAAAGTTTTTTATTGGTATCGGTGTTGCCCATCTTTTAAATGAAGAAGGTGTGGTCAACTTGTTAAGAGAAAAAGGATGGACCGTAATTCCTATTGATTTACCTCATCAGATTAATGTTATTTGAATAAAAAAAAAGTGTTCTTAATAATGTCCAGGTTCGGATGGTACTGAGTAAAAGAATGCGGGAGAGTATGATGCGCCCAAGCTTCAAACGACATAAACGATAAAGGGCTATGGCGGACCTATCCGGTGTATTCATCAATGTCTATAGATCAACTCACCATTCATCATTAACCATTATCCATACCCTCCTAAAGCTTTTCACCCCTTGCAATTTTGGCTAACCATACGCCGATATCTAGGGCATTATTGCGCCGTTCGATATGGGAAAATTGAAGGCATTCATTAATGACATTGATAAGATCATCTATCGTTTGTTGATCGCATCTTTCATCTTGCAGCTTTTGCTGGATCTCATCAAACGCGTCATTTTTTATTGACTCAATTTTTGTTTCATTATATTTATTTCCCAACTCTGCAGACAATTCATCTACACTTCTAAAGGAGTTAGACCAAGTAAGACTGTTTCCTAAAAACTGCATAAGGATTATTCCCAAGCTCCAGATGTCAGCTTTAGGATCCGCTATGGTCCTTCTACCCTTTAAATCGTTTCGATACAATTCAGGAGCCATATACAAGGGGCTTCCGCACCATGGATCCAATTTCCCATTTGGTACTGTAAACCCGAAATCCATGATTCTTGGTTGACCATCTTCTGTCATGAGAATATTATCTTCTTTAAGATCCTTATGAATAAGCTCTAAGGTTTTATGCAACACATCTAAATGTTTGCAGATTTCCACACAAATATATAAACGGATCTCGAAACTGGGAAAATTATTCTCTATATATTTAACCAAACTCCCGCCACATGCAATATCGATTATTGAACCAACTTTCTTTTCTTTTGTGTGGGGTCCTACTTTATTTGCTCTAAGGTATTTATCTGGCCTTATGTTACTCTGGTATTTGACAAAATTATCGGCGGCAACAAAATGCTCAGGATATTTGTACGCCTTTTTATTGGCAGAAATTTCATTTTTCCCCACGCCCTTTATAGGAGCACTTTTCCAGGCTTTCTGTTCACCGGTTAATAGATTTACGGCCATGGTCACTCTGTTATAACTCCCAAGACCGAATTGTGTTGCGCCACCATGTTGCTTTTCGAGCACGTATACCCCTCTGTTAGGTCCATTTGGAATATTGACCAATGAACGAGGGAGTAGGTGATCAGCTCTACTTATAAAAGCTAGTTTATCTCTTTTGAACAAATGTTTATTTTCATTGTAAAATGATTTCAACAGATTCAACTTACTTTCATTAATGCCCTGAAAATCGGATGATTTACTATCATTCAAATAGGTGTCTTTGTACTCTTTCCCGGGAGTTGGCAATTTGGGGATCATTTTATCAATTTTCTTTTGAAGCGCCTTTGGGTACGCATTTGGCATTTGATTAACGAACTCTAATTGAGTTTTTATCAAAGTTTCATTTGCCGCAAAATCTTTAATTTTAATTCCAACTCGAAACACATCGCCTTTATGTACAATATTAAAGCGCACTACACCACTATGTATTTTCATTTTTTTATCCATGTCTTCTGATAAATATCTTATCTTTTTTATGGCTAAACTAGAAACAAGTTGATTCCTGTCATTATACATGTTTAACGTGCCATTACTATCTTTGATCCTATCGATTTGCATATGAATGAGAAAAAGAGGATCAAAAGATCCTGAATTCCAGCGGTTCCCGCTGGGAACCGCAAAAAAATCAGGCTAGAAAATTAGATCTTGTCCCAGATTTAACGGCGTGGGACATCCATGAATTTGTTTTTTAATCAAAAAATTAATGTTTCTCGCTAAAGATTCTAAGAGCACTATCGAACATAATGAACACAGAGTAATTGTTATGTGGTATCAATAAATTTTCGCTTGCTGATGAGATGATAAAACTCATCCCAAGAGGGAATTTCTATATATCTAAATAAGACCCTCATCGTCTCCCATAGCCCACGATAAGTCCCTGCATATTTTTTTACCGCACGGAAAAGGCCGGAAGTTAATTCCTGGATTTGATCTATTAAAAAAGCCAACATCATTAGCAAGCAAAATACAGTAGCTAGATATTCTTTCCCATGTCCATAGTTGTGTTCGAAGTTATATCCTAAATTCTTTAGCGTATTGAAGGTCTCATTTTCAATTTTCCATCTGGATCGACCACCCCTCATAAGTTGGTAAATGTTTTTCTCATTAATTCGTATGTTTGTAATCCACGAAAAGTGGATTTCCTTACCCTTTGCATCAGTCTGCATATATTCAAAAAAATTGACTCTTAAATTAAGATGAGTCTTGTTTAAAGCAACATCGTTTATGTATCTAAACTGGTGTCTAAATCCCTTTTCATCCACAAATTCATAATATTTTGCTTCCTCTGAGTCGCTGATTGTGTCAAATAAATGTTTGTGATCTCCAGGTTTTGCTCCTATGATG
>JACCVN010000306.1 GCA_013698165.1 Parachlamydiaceae bacterium
TACTTTGTTCTGGCAAATTAATAAATAGCATAATGAATGATATGTTGAAAAGATATTTTGAAAGTGATGGCACCGAACCGGAAATTTTTAACTGGTTTAAACCGGAAATTTTTAAATTGGGCTAACAGAGTTATTTTGGTTTTTGGGTAAAGGTTCAGTCTAGGTTGTAAATTAACTTGAAGCTAACTTTTGATCGCTACTTAAAATTAATGGAAGAATGTGTTATTTAATTTCTAAACTAGAAAAATGAGTAGATGGGCAATTTATCGATTCAAAAGGGGCCATGACTTAATGGAGATATAATTATTTCGAGTTGCGGGAGCGATCTTTCTAGCCTCTTGCAGCAAATCAAGCGGTAATATAATGTTTTTTACAACCCCCAAGAAAAATAAGAGGTTAAAATGCAAGCTGTTCAAATGCAATATTTGAAACCATATTTACGTGCTGAAAATGTCCGCACATCCATTAATCAATACAGACCCACCTACCTCTCTCAAAGTCTGCAAGTTTTGAGCAAAACATTGGCTGGCAGTATTGGAGGAGGGGTAATCGGAAGTTTAATCCCAATTGCTTTAGAGCATTGCTGCCAAAATGAATTTTTAAATATGACTGTAAGGCACTTTGTCAAAATCCTTGTGCCTTCTGTCACAACTTTAGATGCTCTACCTTTGAAATTTGCCGGCCTCGGAGGAGTCCTTTTATTTTGTTTTGCTTTTTATAAACAGAGTAATTTGCGGGCGCAAGCCAATGCCGCAGTAGGAACTCTAGGAAAAAATCCACATAGGATTATTACAAAAACAGAACTTGAAAATATTGACCTGTTTATGCCCAATAATTTCTTTAAGGGTGTGCTTGAATTTAAGTATACAGTGCCTGATGATGAAGAGATAAATGCTCTTTTAGAAAAGGAGAAAAAAGAGCTATTTCTTGATAAGATTATACCGGAAATTCTTTCCTCCGATTCTAATGAAAAAATGAAACAAATATATCAAAACATAAGTAGAGAGGTTAATGATGAGGAAATTATTTTATTTCTCTTAAAAGTAGATCCCTATTTGGCGGAGAGAAAAATTTTTGATGAACCTGCCAAACAGTTTATAAAAAGTAATAATCTTCAAGAGGTTCTCGACGCTGTATTGGAAAAGGGTAAAAAGAAGTTTCTCCCACAAAATTTTGATCCAATCCAAGACATATGATCATTTGGATTAGGCTCGTCCAGGAATCTTTCCAAGCAATGACTCATTTATATACTCGACATAAGCGGAATTTCTCAGATTCAGCTATGTCGAGTATATTTAAACCACTCTTGTAAGCCCTTTGAAACCCAATCCTTTTTATTCTTGTTCCAAATTGCCTCTATGGGGTGTCGGTTCTGCTTCCCGGTATGTTAAATTTGTCATCAATTTGTCATATTGAAGGAGACATCAATAGGATGTCTGCCTTTTCGATGGCAAGATGTTCCGAGTAAGGTCTGATATTTTCAGGTCCGATAAGGTCATATAAAACCTCAGCAGTACCAGACAGCAATTTCCGAAATTCATCGTGCCATGGTACTGAAAAGCCTCCGGCTAAAATCACGCTTGGTTTTTCACCTGTTTCATAGTCTTGCGGTGGTTTTACACAATATGGCAAATTTATACATTCGTCCGAATGTATTCATAGGATAACGCTTCACAAGCCGCCCCTTTGGGACTTAATGTTTAATTTTTCTGTACCCATAGTTTGCCCCGATTGGGGCCACACTATGGGCTTTACACAACTTGCCCCATTCGGGGCTTCCCTAAAGTGTTGATTTGAGGTGTAAAGTTCAGCCATTATAATGCATTATGCCCTAAAAGTGCTAAGTATATTGCGTTATGCCCTAAATGGGCTAAGTAATATTGCGTTATGCCCTAAATGGGCTAAGCATATTGCGTTATGCGCCAAATGGGATAAGTATATTGCGTTATGCCCTAAATGAACTAAGCATATTGCGTTATGCCCTAAATGGGCTAAGCATATTGCGTTATGCCCTAAATGGGCTAAGCATATTGCGTTATGCCCTGAATGGGCTAAGCATATTGCGCTATGCCTTAAATGAGCTAAGCATAGTGCGTTATGCCCCGAATGGGGCTAAATGTGTAAAGCCCATAGTGTAGTCCCGATAGGGGCAAACTATGGGTGGGACATATTTGACAATAAGTCCCAAAGGGGCGGCTTATGAAGCGTAATCCTATGAGTACCTTCGTCCGAATGTATTCATAGGATTTGAAAGATTTGGATAAGGTTTACGCCAGTGGCTACAAGCTGCCGCCACATTTGCGGCTAGGCTGTTGTTTGTGCAGTAATTATTGGGTAAATCACAAACATCTAAGTTAATAATTGCATCAACATCTTTATGATAAAAGCACATGAGGGAATATGTCTCAAAACAGCACAAACACAACACCCTAACCTGTGGCCCTCTATCTATAATGGGCGATGGTGGATGAGTGTCGTGATCAATCAATGAAGCGTGAACTGTCAGCATCTTCTGGAGATTAAAGCCGCAAAGTACTTTTATTGCAACGGCATATGTTGATTTTCAGATGTATAAAAAGTTGATTTAAAATAATTTTTTTGGAAATTAAAATGATGTAATTGAACATTAAATTCTGATAAACTCCATTTAAATTTATTTGTATGAAAAATTTTAGTTAAAATGTATGGATTATTATGGTATCGATTAACTCTTTGTCCCCGTGCACCTTTGATGTTGTTGAAAATAAGAATAAAGAAGTTTTAACACGTATTCAGGAGATTGTTAGCCCCTTTGTTTCCACTATAAGTCGATTGAGCAAAAGTATTTTTATTCCTTTAGAAGAGCCTTCTTGGCATGGAGCTCTAACGAAAACAGGCCTAGGTCTCATTGGGTTTTTGGGTCTTAACCAACTTTCGAATGACCTAAAAATGGATTTTAAATTTGATCTGATAGGTAATTGTGTTTCTACAGGACTTTTAATGACTGGCGTAAGGGAAGCCTGTTACTTAGTTTATTCGAAGATAATGTATCCTCCATTGCCGCAAAATGAGGAGAACATTGGGAGAGTCGAAAAACACAATCGAATCATTAATAGGAAAAATAATGACTTAGCGCGCTTAATTAAGTTAGTAAAGATAGTCGCTTTTTCATGCATTTCATTAAACTGCCTATACAACTATGATACTCTTGGTCATGTTTCATTTTTAAACACACGTCCCGACTCTTCTACATACAGAGTTCTGAACTCTATAGGCAATACTGATTTTAGTTTAAGTGTTTTTCAAGCTGCGATCTGCATTGCGAACTTATTTATAAACTTTCATGAAATTAAAGATTTTAATCAAGATAGTTTTTTAAGAGATAGGCCAATATTTGAAATTGTAAATACAGCTGTGTTGGCAATTTTCTTTTCACAAATTGGAGGATTGAATCCTAAGGCACGTCCTTATCATGAATGTGTAATTAAAAAACTCAACTCTAATACTGACTTTATGACTGCAGACATACAAGGCAAATGGAAATTCATAAAAGAGTGGAAAAATTCTTGTATTAATTTATTGCCAAAGGGAGATGAAGGGAAAAGAGTATATTATGAGTATCGAAAAACTCTTTATATTAATTTCGAAGAAGATAATTTAAAATATTCTAGTCAATTCGATGCTAGTGTTAAAGTTCCCTCGTACGTGACAAATAACAATATATATGTTTTTTACGCTAAGACATGCGTTAAACTCTATTCAAAGATTGTCTTATTGGGCAATAG
>JACCVN010000193.1 GCA_013698165.1 Parachlamydiaceae bacterium
GAAATGGCTGTCTCACCGGATCAGGCTTTATTTACACTTGAAGTGATCACTCTTGATAAAGATTTGGCTGCTGCCAAAAAAGCAAATGATATTGGCGTATCAAAGACTCTTGCTACTGCACGCGCACAGCAGATCTCTGACAGAGACGTTCAAACAGTAAGTTTTTCAATCACGCCAAAGTATTCTACTCCAAAAGAGGCAAGAGGTGAGCGAGTATTCATTAGTTACGAAATCACAAAAAGAATCTCAATCACTCTCAAAGATTTGAGTAAGATTGATAGCTTTCTTGGAAATGTTCTTGGCTCAGGTGTGAATAGAGTGGTCGATATTAGT
The DNA here is from genome assembly GCA_013698165.1 of Parachlamydiaceae bacterium. Taxonomy (GTDB): domain Bacteria; phylum Chlamydiota; class Chlamydiia; order Chlamydiales; family Parachlamydiaceae; genus JACCVN01. The sequence continues at coordinate 334 of JACCVN010000193.1, forward strand.
TTTGAGAACAGCCAAATCCGAAAATACAGAGAACAAGTTCGGGCGATGGCAGTTAAAAACGCGCAAGATAAAGCAAGGGCTTATGCTCGGCAGCTTGGGCAAACAATCGGAAAAGCATATTCAATCACCGAAGAAGGGGCTGAAGGTGCATACGTAGGAAGCGGCTCTGGAAACGGGATAGGAGATGGTGATTCAGAAAATGATACGATTGATGCAAAGCAAAGTCTTGTTAGCCGAGAGGTAACCTTTGCTGTAGGTCAAATTAAGGTAGAGGAAAGAATAATTGTGAGCTTCTTTCTAGAATAAATATTTTAAGCAGATTGATTATCTCAATTTTAGGGTTCAAGCTTATGACAAACGAAATGCAATCTAACAAGTCATTGCACCGAAGCCGCAAACAGCTACATTTTAAAAACGTTGCCTGTTAAATTTTAGCTTGTGTGTTCGCCGTTTGCGGCTCGGTAACCTCCGCCGTTAGATTGCTTCGTAAAGTAATGGTTATGTGTTAGTATTGGTTTAGGAGTAAAAAGAATGTCTAAGAAAGCAACGACCAAAACTGCTAAATCAGCATCGCCTAAGTCATCTAGTAAAACAGTGCGAACGAGTAGTGCTTCAACTCATAACGGTTCAAGTAGAAAATCTGTGCATCGTAGCTCTTCGACTGGAAAATTTGTAGCCGCAAAAACTGGACGAGTAGTTAAATCCTCGCCAGTTGAACCGCGCTTAGGTAGAGAGCGCATTCAAACTGCGGTCAAAAGTTATGTTAGTCGTAATGATAAGACAGAAAGATTTTCTGATTAGGATTTGAATAAAAACGAATGGCAAAAGCGCAATCGTCATTTGAGGATAATGTTTTTATCAATTGCCCTTTTGACAAAAAATATAAACCTATATTTAATGCGATTGTTTTTGCTATTCACGACGCTGGCTTTATCGCCAGGTGCAGTCGAGAAATACTCGACTCTGGAAAAACCCGCCTGAAAAGCATCATTTCCATTATTGCTGAGTGTAAATACGGAATTCACGATATTTCCCGCATAGAAGTTAGCCGTAAAAGTAAATTGCCTAGATTCAACATGCCTTTCGAGTGCGGATTATTTTGGGGTAATTTAGAATACTGAAACGCAAAACACAAAACGAAAAAAATTTTGGTTTTAGATAGTCAGCAGTATAGGTATCAAGCATCATTAAGCGATATAGCTGGTCAAGATATTCAAGCACATGGAGATGACCCGCGCAAAGCAATTGATAAAGTTCGTACTTGGTTGAGAACTAATTCTGGTCGCACGAACATACCTGGAGGCAAAACCATCTGGCAGCATTTTATTTTATTTCAGAAAGAGCTTCCATATATACTTAAAAATGCAGGCATCACTAGGAGTGAAATAGAAACTCCTGAATACTATTCGGATTACATAACATTCATTGTTGAATGGCTTAAAGAGCGTGAAGCTAAGTCAAAGAAGAATTAGATTTGTCTTGAATAGTTCTTTCAAAAACGCAATCTAACAATTCAATGGACGTGAGGGCGAAACAGCTACTTTTATTTGACGTTTCTTCTTTCATATAAACTTGTGTGTGGCTGGTTTCGCCCCACGTCATCTCAACCGTTGGGCATCTTCCTTGTTTCTGTGATGTTTGCTTTTTGAAAACTTGTATTTTGCGCCTTTTTCGGTTTCAATGTTATCTGTGAGGTAAAAAGAAAATGACTCAAACAGTTGAAAACTTACTCGTTTATTTTGAGCAACTGACCGAACCTGAAAAGCGCGATTTGGCTCTTGAAGTCGTGCGCCGAACCGGCATTTTTGGTTCGCCCGACCTCTCCGACGAAGAACTTGCTTTGGCGGGAGAAGATTTATTTCTCGCCCTTGACCACGAAGAAACTGAACTGGAGGCGCAATCTAAATGAGCGCAGGCGCGTATGCAAGACGCGGCGAAGTTTGGCTAATTGATTTGGGTTATGCAGCAAAGACGCGCCCGTGTTTGGTTTTGAGCATCGAAGCCGAAGACACCGACCGCGCTTTGACGACAGTCGTTCTGCATACGACGAGCGTGAGAGGAACACGCTTTGAAGTTAATTTGAAGATTCGTTTTTTGAAGGAAGGCGCGTTTGACACGCAAAACATTCTGAGCGTTTCGCACGCAAAATTCATTAGAAAACTTGGCAGCCTGACTGACGAGCAAATGCAACAGGTTGAGGATGCAATAAAATTCTGGCTTGACTTATTGTGAACAAAAACGCTTTTCTATGAACGCAATGCCCAACAAGTAAAAATACCACCGCCAGAGGCGGTGGCTTTGTTTTTTGCCCTAGAAGGTGCGCCATTACTGGCTCGCCTTAGTTTTCATCGAACAGTTTGCCTTGCATCCGCTCGATTTCCTGTTCCT
>JACCVN010000310.1 GCA_013698165.1 Parachlamydiaceae bacterium
GCAAACTTGTCTTGTTTTAAGATTTCGACCATCTTTTCACCGCGATTTAGCTGGACTTGAGTGGCTTCATCAAGTTCAGAGCCGAATTCCGCAAAAGCTGCAAGTTCACGATACTGTGCAAGGTCAAGCCTTAGGCTGCCGGCCACTTTTTTCATTGCTTTAGTTTGAGCCTTTCCACCTACACGTGAGGCTGAAATACCCACGTTAATAGCGGGGCGTATGCCTGCAAAGAATAGGTCCGGCTCTAAATAAATTTGCCCGTCGGTAATCGAGATGACGTTTGTGGGGATGTAAGTCGACACATCGTTCGCTTGAGTTTCGATGACAGGGATACCCGTTAGCGAGCCGCCACCTAATTCATCGCTGAGTTTTGCGGAACGTTCGAGGAGTCTTGAGTGTTGATAAAAAATGTCCCCTGGATAGGCTTCACGTCCCGGCGGACGGCGCAATAGAAGGGCTAGCTGGCGATAGGCTTGGGCATGTTTGGTCAAGTCGTCATAAAAGCAGACCACATGTTTGCCGTTATACATGAAGTACTCACCCATCGCAGTGCCCGAATAAGGAGCGATGTATTGTAGAGGGGCAGGATCACCGGCAGAAGCGACAACCACAGTTGTGTATTCCATGGCCCCATGTTCTTCTAAAACGTGTGCAAATTGAGCTACAGTAGAAGCTTTTTGGCCGATGGCCACGTAGATGCAGAAAAGATCAGTGCCTTTTTGATTGAGGATTGTGTCAAGGATGATCGTCGTTTTACCTGTTTGTCTATCACCAATAAGTAGTTCGCGTTGTCCGCGTCCAATGGGGATCATTGAGTCGATAGCTTTGACACCTGTTTGAACAGGTTCGCAAACAGGACTTCGTTCAATTACACCGGGGGCATTATGTTCAATAGGGTTGTATTTTGTAGCGACGATGGGGCCTTTGCCATCGAGCGGGATCCCTAGCGGGTTAACGATGCGTCCAATTAAGCCTTCACCAACAGGCACAGAAGCGATTTTTCCCGTTCTTTTGACAACGCTTTCCTCTTTGATGCCTTGTTCCGGGCCCAGTAAAACGACTCCGACATTATCGGATTCAAGGTTTAAAACCATGCCAACAGTGCCATTGGAAAATTCGACTAGCTCTGACATCATTACGTCATCTAATCCCCAGACCCTAGCAATTCCATCCCCTAATTGAAGAACTCGCCCCATCGATTCGAGAGAAAGCTTCACGTCATATTTTTCGATTTCCTTTTGGATTGCCCAAGAAATTTCTTCAGGTTTTAATGGCATCACAGTTCCTTAATTTAGAGTTCATTCATTTTATATAGAAAAATTAAACGGGCGAAGCTAACAATTTTTCCTTTAATTGCGACAGTTTATGTCTCACGCTGAAATCGATAATTTTATGCCCTACAATTACGATGAGACCGCCGATAAGCTTGGCATCAACTTTCTCTGTGAAAGAGACTTCCTTATTGGGATAACTCTTTTGCAGCTTTAACCTTAGGCGATCTTTATCTTCTTGTTCTAAGGGAAAAGCAGAGATTATTCGTATATCAAGGATTCCAAGATGAGTACGAACAAGCTTGCTATAACCCGCTGTAATTTCATTAATGAATTTCAATCTTTTTCTTACCAGAAGAAAATCAAGAAATTTATAGAGCAAGGGGTCGAAATCATTGCCCAGGATGTTCTTTGTGCACTCCAACTTATCGTCTTTAGTTATCTCCGGGGAATCGAGAAATTGTAAAAGCCGCGGGTTTTCATCGATAAGATTATTGAATTTCTGCAGGTCAGCTAGCCGTTTTTCTAATTGCTCTTTACCAGCCGAGAAATGGAATAGGGCTTTAGAATAGCGCTTGCCTACTTGGTATCTGATCATTTGAATTCAGCATCCTTTAAGAATTCAGTGACAAGCTCCTTTTGCTTATTCTGATCCATTGACTTTTGGATGATTTTTCCTGTGGCCTGCATAGTAAGATCAACAACTTGATTTTTGAGTTGGATTTTAGCTTTTGAAACTTCTTCTTTGATTTCATCATTGGCTTTTTTGATGATTTCCTGGGATTGCATGCGCGCAGCTTGTTGGATTTCTTGAGCTATTTTCCGCCCTTCATTAACTCCTTCTTGCAAACGTGTTCTCGCTTCCGCATCAATCCCTTTAAGGGTAGCTTCGTAGTCAGCTTGCAGCTTTTTGATATCGAGTTTTTGATTATCGATAGCTTCAAATTCTGCTTTAATATGCTGTCGACGCTCTTCCATAATCTGTAAGAGCGGTTTCCATGCAAATCTCTTCAATATCCATAGCATGATGAGAAAAGCGATAATTTGGCTAATGATTTGTTTATAATCTAAATCCATGGAGATTTTTTAGCCCATTTTTCCTAGAAGGATGAAGAAAACAATTAGGGCATAGATAGTTAATGCCTCAATAAGTGCAGCACCGATAATCATGGTGGTTAAAATTTTCCCTGAAGCTTCAGGTTGACGTCCAATTGCTTCCATAGCTTTTCCTACAGCCATACCAAGACCTATTCCAGAGCCAAGAGCTGCGATGCCGACTCCGAGGGGGCCTGATATAGCGATTACTGATGATAGGTCCATTTTTTACTCCTTATTGATTTAATGATCTTCTTTTTTATGAGGCATAGACAGCAATATGTAGACTGTTGTCAGCAGAGTGAAAACTAGAGCTTGCATAAGGCTTGTCAACATTCCTAACAGCATGAATGGTATTTGCAATGGAAGTCCAACCGGAGAATTGAATGATGCTACCAGTCCAATTCCAAAGAGTGCAAATGCTGCGATCAGAATATCTTCCCCAAGAACATTTCCAAAAAGCCTGAGGGCCAAAGTCACAGGTCTTGAGAGTTGTATAAGCAATTCAATTGGAAACATCAAGGGGGCAATCAACCATTCGGTAAGATTTTTGGGAGAACCCGCAAGGTGGTAGAAATATCCACCGATTCCCATATTCCGAAAATTAAGAAATTGGATATAAATAAATACGCAAAGTCCTAAAGCAGCAGTAATATTGATGTTTGATGAAGGTGACTTCATAAATGGTATTATGCCTGCAAGATTCATGCATAAAATATAGATGAAAAGAGTCCCTAAAAAGGGGAGATATTTATCCCCATCGGCACCTAGAATACCAACGACCAAACTTCTTAAGTTGTGGGCAATAAGCTCTAAGAAATTTTGCAGTCCAGTGGGGATCAAGCGGCTATTCCGAGTCCCAAAATAGAAAAGAATAGCGATGAGACTTGCGATGATGACGGCAAAAATGATGCTATCCCAATCGTGTAAAAGTTCAGCCCAGTTGGAACCATGAAACC
>JACCVN010000209.1 GCA_013698165.1 Parachlamydiaceae bacterium
AGACACCGCCGATACCAAGTACGCAAGCTCTGACTACCCGCATTTCTATTGTACTCTCAGGTAGGCATAATCTCGCAGCGACATCGATTAATTCTACACCTAAAGAATAAATTGCAACTGCTCTTAAATCAGGAACTGCAGAATTAAACTTTTTTGCGACAGCTAGAACGCCTACATTTAGTACTACTGGAATGACAATATTACTAGCAAATGGAATGGCAATACTACTAGCTAAAGAAGATATATTCATAAGGTTCTCCCTTGTTTACATCAATAAATATTTAAGCGTCTATGAATCAAAGAGATATAATGTTGCATTCCACCATTTAAATCAAAGCATACTTATTAAACTCTTAGAAATTAAGCGCGGGGACAAGATGTTCACACTTCCAAAGGTCTGGCCTTGTCAGCCCAAGATTAAACCCTACGGTAAAGCGATGATGATCATTTTGGCGATGTTGATAAGAAAATTTAATTTGCCAAGCTGAATGCACAGTCCCGAGCAAATCGATTTCAAATTCACTGTAAGGAGGCTCTCGCTCCTTAACCCTTTTCCTTTTCTTATCTTTTTCATTTTCAACAAAAACATACCTGGATTCTCTTCCCCAGCCATTGCGATTATGGACTTGAAGGGCCCAATTTGGATGAAAACGGAAGAAGAAATGAACGAGCAAGGTCTGTCTTCTATCGGAAAGTGTCGAATGCAGTAGAGACCTTACACTTCGAAAGGAATCAAGGACGAAATTAGTACGGTCAGCTTTTCGCCAATCATAGGCATCCCGATAGCGATATTCCGTGGCCATAGCAAAGTTTTCACTGGCAGTCCAGTCGGTGCGTAAATTAAATCGCCCAAGCTGCTGATGAGCAATATCCCAGGCGACGTTTAATGTATGCTTTAAGCGTTCTGTCGAATTGAAAGATAAGTTGGCAAACACCCTTTGAAAAGTTTGAGGCAGTGTTTTAGTGTGAAAGAAGGCATTTGCATACAAATCAAAGGTGAGTGCCCTCTGCACTAATCCCTCCGAGGATTTCACAAAAAAACTCTGCTGCACTCCAAAGGTAAGCATATTTAAACGATACCAACCATCATCTACATCAAAAATATAGTGGTCATTAGGCGCTGAAGTTGGATAGGTGTAATAATGGTAACGCGCAAAAGGTGTGACGACATGTTTAAAGCCACGGTAAAACTTGTAGAAGGGCAAATTGGTATCGACAGAAAATATTCCAGCGACAAGGCCTTTATCATCTTTTTGGGGGACATGACTATAATAGATGGCTACAACCCCAACCTCCGGCGTTATATTCAAAGCTCCAATGTGCATGGGACGATAAAACTTTTGCAAATATTCAAATCTTGTTGAACGATAGTTGTGGGCAAATTCAAGTTTTTTTGCATATTTGAAATCGAGATATGACGCTTGCCATCTGGAATCTGAAATAATTTTGGTATTCGCAATCTCAAAAGGACGATGAGTTAGCTTAACAGTTGGGAGATCTTGCTTAATGCTCTGAAAATTGTTCACCCGTACTGTTGTCAAAAAATTTGCGATCCAATTGGCCTCTTGCCGCCTTACTTGGAGTCGGGTCATACCGCTATACTCTAAATCTAAGCCGCTATCAGCGTAATCTGACGCCATATCCTTGTCGCTCAACTTGTCATAGATCAAGTTAAGAGAGACCTTTTTATCCATGTAAACATTTCGGTAAGAGCCTTGGAAACGAAAACGCAAGTTTTCTTTGCGGTCATTTAAAGAAGAATCGCGGGCAACATAGTTGATGGATTCAAAATTTTCCTGATGATCTTCAGAGCGATAGAAGGTTTGAAAGCCTAATCCAGGCCCTCTTGTCAATCTGTAATCAAAACGTAAAAAAGTTTTCAGCCTGTTCCATGAAAATATTTCGTAGATAAATTCCACGCGTGGACCTTGACGTCCACCCCAACGTGCGGAGTACTTGATGGGGCAATCAAAGATATAATCTAGATTAACTTTTAATTTCGGGAGCCAAAATAAAGGAGTGTCAAAATAAATAAATTTGACGTTCGAGGCGCAAAAATCCTTATCTTTTGTCAGAGTGGCAATATGAGAAGTGATTTGCCATTCATTGCAGAGTCCTTCTGAAGTAGTCACATATCCATTTTCAATTAGATAACTTCCATCCGCTTGTAGAAAGATGCGCTCTCCACCAAAATACCAAGGTTCTGCTGCACTACGCCCTTTGTAGATGACCCCAGTTTTTTTTTGAAAATCATATTCCAGCCTATCACCGACAAAGACATAATCATTGAATTCCACCATTAGATCGCCTGAAGCTTCAATTGTGAAGTTTGGCTTACTGTCGATAACTATGCGGGTATAAATCATATTCCGTGCTTGAATGCGCAAGTCCGAACCGGAAATTACACCTCCAGAAGACGTTTTTAAAACCCCATCAGAATACGTTGGATCTTTTAGATCAGCTTGAATGCCCTTGCAAAAAAGGTCTTCAAACAAACCTTCTTCAGCCGCAAAAGCTGAGGCAGACATGAGGATCAGACACGCGAATAGAAATGAGAAAAAGGCTTTAAACAATCTGCAGCAATTATAATCCATTCAAAGGGAGGCCCGCATTAGAAGGCCCGCAAGGGCATATTTATTTTTTGAGTTCCCATTACGCACAGCGTTAAGTAAAGCATTAATCCCTTCATCATCCTGCCGTTGAGCAAAAGCTTCATAAGATTCAACAAGCAACCTAGAAGTTTCATGTGGAGTAATTAGATAGTTGGAGATTGTGCTATCGACTTCCCAAGGAACCAAAGGACGCAGCTGAATTAAGGGGGCATCGGCCTGCTGAAGCACCCATTTGCGTAAGTTGGCCGCATAAGGCCCCTCTTCTTGCAGTCTGTACAGGGCTAAATTACAATAGTTTCTGATTAATGGCGCCCCTGCGCGTTGCTGATAGCTTTTTAGAAATTGTACAGATCTATCTGTTTTAAGCTGCTCCAAGAGTTCAATAGCGGTAGGCACAAGATCATTTTGTTGTTGATCGAAAATTGCAGCAGCAATTTGAAAAAAGTTCTCTTCAGGTAAATTCATAGCTTCAATCAAGAGCGATTCCCTAAAACTTTGCGACAGTTCTAAATCGATAGAATAATCATCGCAGTTCTGCCTTGCGGAGGGAACTGCTTTCCAGCAACTAAGTGATTTGCCGGGAGAAACATTTTTTATAAAAGCAAGATCACGGGAATCTTGTATTAATATGGAATTAAGAAACTTTTGAGAACGCGGATCGCATTGTTTTAATAATCCAACGACGGCATTTAAACTAATCTGATTATTTTTACTTTGCGCCAGCTGCCACAAGGCTTCTTGTGATCCGTGAATATCTCCTAAGGCAATAATGGCAAATAGATCCCCTCCCAAAGCCAATCGTTTGATCTCATCCCGGTATTGGTTTGCCCCGAGAGCATCCAGGGATTTCAATGCTGCAACACGCACTTCAGGAATCTGGCTATTTGCAAACCTTTCTAGAAACGGAATGGCCGTGTCATCATTAAAATTACCGAAAGCAGCTGCACAGGCTTCTTGCTGGGCATATGATGCATGCGTAGCCAAGGCTTTGATCTTGGGCAGTAGATCATCGCGACCTGTCTTTGCACAACTAAGTATGGCCGCAATACGAACATCTTCCGAATGATGGGAGAGCAATCGTCTTAAAATTCTAATGGCGTCAGGATTTTCGATTAAAGCATATAACTGAGGGAAAAGTGGCAATAGCTCCTCATCAACCTTACTCATTAAAGATTGGATAAGTTGCGTGGCTTGAGAGTGCTTTTTTTTAGCAATTTGGTGAGCAGCTTCCAAACGAATCACCAAGCTATTGGATCTAAGGGCCACCAATAAGCTTCTATCCGCATCATCATGCTGGCAGCGGGCCAAGAAATTTAATGCGAGCAATTGAAGCTGTGGATTAGGGTATTCAACAGCGCGGATTAAGATCGGCAATGTCCGCTCATTCATTGCTATCCCTGCGCCAAAAAGTGTCATAAGCAGGGTTTCAGCGTCATAGCTTTTCGCACCTAGCTCAAGCACACTAAGACCTAACTGCTGAAGGAATTCGGTGTCGTGTCTGCCAAAACGGTTATGATATTCTTGATAATGGTCCAAAGCCATATCAAGTTTATTCGTATGAATCAGATAAAAAATATGGGCAGGTTCTGCTGCGGCAAGCGGGGCATCTTGCAAACCTAAGGACAATAAGATAATATACAAAAGAGCTACTTTAGATAGTTCCACAGATCGATTCCAATTTCATTTAAGAGCTCTCTAACGACATTTATTGGCAAACCCACAACGTTGTAATAACATCCTTTGACTTCTTTAACGATAATTCCTCCGGCCCCCTGCAACTGGTAGCTTCCCGCTTTATCATAGAGATGGAGGCTGCTATTATACTTTTGAATTTCATCTTTTGTAAGAAAATTGAAAAGCACCTGCGTCTCGCCTACTTTACTGAAATGTTTATTTCCTAAACGAAGAGATACCCCTGTGAATACACTATGCCATCCACCGGCAAGTTCATTCAGCATGGCAATAGCTTCCAACTCATCTTGAGGTTTGTTATAAATTTTGCCATTGCGATACACAACTGTATCCGCTGTCAGAATTGGTCTTTCAGGATATTTTGCGGCAAGAACTTCCGCCTTAGATTCTGATAGTTCAGTGACATAGGCTTTTGAATCCCCATTAAAATGCACACTTTCTTCGTCAAATCCGGAATTCATCTGCTCAAAGGGCAATGAAAAATATCCCATGATCTCTGCACGCCTTGGCGACTGAGAGCCTAAAATTAGCAGCATGAAACCTCAATGGATAAGTAGTTGCGAAAATACGTAAAAACGGCAGGAAGATTTCGGTAAACGGGGACAATATTTCAAAAGCTTGTCAGTAGTAAGCTTTTCAAATTTCGGTAATTCTGAATGTTGAATTTTTTGACCTTCGAGATAGCAGCCGATATACTCATTCTTGCCGTGCCTCACCTCAATAAGATCATCAGAGCCATGAAAGGCAGCAATCTGCGCATTCTTCCAATCAGTATTTTGATTGAGGTGCATTCTTATTTCTGAAGTGATCAAAATGCCTGCAAAAAGCCTGACAGTCACTCTTTCATTAAATTCATTATCCATCTATTATTCCTAAGGAGTCGGGCAATAAAAACTATCGCGCTGTCTAAAAAGCCAAAGATATTGCTGCCCGCCTTCTAAATCATTTAACAAGACTCATCAGCCTACCAAAAACTCTAATTTGAATCTATACTCGACAGAGCTGAATGTGAGAATTGTGTTAAGCCCACCCCCGGGGCTTTGGCGCTGCCCGAAATTTCTCAGATTCAGCTATGTCGAGTATATAATTTGCACACTCGAATTAAATCATGTTCTTTTGTTTAGGAAATTCCTTATTGCATCTATTAAATGACTATTGATAACATTTAATGTTGCATACGCCGATGGATTTGGCACCGCGATGATGCAAAAACCATAGGTTAATATGTTTAAATTGCCGAATATGACGAGCAAGCAATCTTTATATAGCTTATTTTATAACCGTTGGGCCATAGGTTGTCTTTCAATCCTACTTGTACAGCAAATAATTGAAGCCTCAACGACAATCTGGCTTGTCAAATTAATGCAAAACATTACCCGGGGCGATAACTTTACTCCCGATTTAATCCTATGCCTTAGTTCCTTAGCATTGGCCTATATCCCCCAGTGTATCGCTTTCATATTAAAAATAACCTGGAAACAAGAAGCACAACGCACATTCATTAATAGCTTTGTCGAATCAAATAAAAACAACATTAATGAATGGAGCAACAAAGGGATAAAAGAACAAAAACTTTCTGTATTAACTTCGGAAGGGCCTGCCGCCATACATGCATTTATCGATTACGTATGGGATTTATATACTTATGTTCTAAGTGTTTTTTTAAACATGATGGCCCTTTCAATTATTTTAGAGCCTATGTTTATTATCACATATGGGTTAAGTGTGGTCTTAGTGATCATCGTCATGAAATTTAAACGAAGAGCTCAAAGACAGCTAACTTTAAAAGCCCTGTCTGCACGTGTTGAACTAGCACAATCACTGCTTGCGGCCTGGGATAATGTCTTACTTGGTAATGAATACAACTTTAAATTATGGGAAGCTAAAACGACGAATCGCCTGGATCGCTGCGTACAAAGAAATGTCGCCCTGGAACGCTTTGACCAATTCCTTGCGATTGTCGTTAGCTTAATTACCTCTGTGCCCTCACTGCTGCTAGTCGTCTACTGCGTATATATCCATAGAAATAATCCGGTCGAACTATCTGCATTTATTGTCGTACTACCATTGCTTTTTAACAATCTCTCCTATACTTACCAGACTCTTTCCTTAGCATTCCGATGGACGATGCATCGCAGCAAATTAACTAGCATCTATAAATCAATTCAAGCTTCAAAATATGCTCCTACCTCGATGGAAAAAAAAGTCCAATGGCCCAAAATTCAAGTTGTTGAGCAGCTTTTCACTCCTGATACTGACCATGTTTCACTCCCCGGCCCCCCACAATTCATCAGGTCTTGCCACGATCTTCTTCAAAAGGCATCCACCTTTTGCCGCTTAACAATTCGCGGAGATAATGGCAGCGGAAAATCAACTATGCTGATGCTCGTCAAAAAAGCACTCGAACATCGAGCCTTTTTTCTGCCTACACAAAATCAACTCAGTTTTATTGCCCAGCCACATAAACATTCTACCGGCGAAGAGCTCAAAAATCGTTTGGCTGAAATTATCGACATGGTGGATGTGGATGTCCTATTACTCGATGAATGGGATGCCAATTTAGACAAAGAAAACCAAGAATGCCTGTCCCGCATGATCGATGAATGGGCACAAAAAAAATGTGTCATTGAAGTGCGTCACCGGTAGTAATGGACAGAATGGGCGAACATGGACGAATATGGACACACATGGACGAACATGGACACATATGTACGAACATGGACGACACGGACCCATATAGACAACGTTGACGCGGGTGAATTTCTTGTATTCACTACGTTTGCTCATACATTCAGTCCGCGTTAGTCTATATTCGTCCATATTCGTCCTGTCCATATTCATCCATTTCACAATAATTCAAATATGTTATAATACAACATTAGATGCCATGTTACTTATTTTTAATATTGGGCGCGTTTGGTGAATTAAACTGGGAGGTCTATATGATAAATTGGATTACAATACTTTCATTTGCTGCTATTATAAGTGGGCCATTAAACATGTATAGTATTTCTGTTGATACTCATATAGAAGATCAAAGAGCAGCACAGCGGCAAATTGATAAGCAAAAAGTCGGTGATAAAATAAATGACCCAAAGAAACTCGATCAGCAACTCTTAGATAAACAGCTTAATCAAAAACGTAACGATAGTCGTTATTATCAAAAAATGGATGATGATAAACGCTACCAAAGAATGCAAGACGACAAGCGCTATTACAATCGTTAAAATTATGTAGGCTGCTTTGCCTCGCAGCAGGAGTTAAGTTCAGAGAGACAATGTATGCTCCCGGACTCCTGCTGCGTCGCAGCAGCCTACATCCTGCTGCCACGCAGCAGGCATTTACTTATTGTACAACAGTAGCTTTGATGATTTCTATTGGCTCAGCTGGCACATCGCTATGCATGCCTTGTGTGTTTGTTTTTACACCTTTAATTGCATCAATAACATCCATGCCCTCGACAACCTTAGCAAATACAGCGTAACCAAATTCGCTTGGTGTTTTTGCTTTAAAGTCCAGAAAGGTATTGTCTTTCACATTGATGAAAAATTGTGCTGTAGCACTATCGACATCGCCTGTACGCGCCATCGCTAGGGTTCCGCGTGTATTCTTTAAACCGTTAAAAGCTTCGTTTTTAATAGGAGCTTGAACTTTCTTTTGCGCCATGTCTTTGGTAAATCCACCACCTTGAATCATAAATCCATCGATCACGCGATGAAAAATGGTCCCATTATAAAAACCGCTCTCTACATATTGCAGAAAGTTTTTGACAGTTTCAGGGGCTTTCTCGGCAT
>JACCVN010000232.1 GCA_013698165.1 Parachlamydiaceae bacterium
AGTCTCAAAAAGCTTTTCTTTGAAACTGTCGAGAGGCAATTGAACATTTTTTTGCATATAAACCCTGAGCATAACTATAAGGGACAGATTGGGATTTCCGCAAGAAAGAAATTCCAACAAGAGGCTACTACACTGTTAGGTAAATACGGGGTCATAAAACATTTTTTTATTTTCGAATCTTAACGTTTCTCTTTTCGAGCCTACACATTAGTGTATGTCACGAAATGAGAAACGTTAATCTCCGAATTAAAAAAATGTTTTATGACCCCGTATTTACCTAACAGTGTACTAGATTAGGAGGCGGACAAGAGTAACTTTGGCTTTCGCGCAGTCTAAAACCAAAGTTCTTGTTGCCCGCTACCTTAGATCATTTGCATCGATTCAAATGGAACGTAACCCATGACTCCATTGCTGGTTTCAATTTTCAGCCATTTGCCTGAAGGGCTGACAGATAAAACAATGACTTTTTGTCCTGAAGGAAGAGGGTCATCGATGACTTTCGCATATTGTTCACCCGCATCCCGAAATAATGAACTTGAACGAATGAGGACACCTTCAAGTGGTGAGAAGTAATACTCAGCAATCAGTCCGAGCAAAATTAGACTGCAACACACCAATGAAACAACAAAAGCATGATAGTTCCACTGGCGTTTGATCCATAAATAGGCACTTGCCGCTGCCAGTGTGAGGATCCCAAAAAGAGTAAATAGTTGGAGTCTTTCCGGTAGAGATAGATATCCATTCATAAAAAACATCCTTTTAAAAAGAGATTTGTTTTTTATTTCACTGATATTTAGCTTGGCTTGAGCCCCAGAAAGAAGTTTTTGTGCATTATCATCTCGAGGCCTTAAAGAAATTGCCCGATTATAATAAAGAATTGCTTTGGGATAATCTTCGAGTTGAAAAAAATTATTGGCGATATGGAGGTAAAGTAATCCATTGCCATAAGTGGGGGAAAATTTTTCTTCAAGAATAAGTAACGATTCCAAAGAATGATTAAAAGCTTCTTTCCTTTCAGCAGGGGATTTTGCTTTTTCACCTGCTCGATAATCATTTTCAATTCCTTGTATATAGGGTGTAGGATCGTCTTCAAAAAAAGATCCAAACCAAGTGATCAGAATAAAACCAATAGCTCCAATGAAAATGAATGCGAAGGGATCTCGGAATACTTGCTTTTTGTTCATTCATTTCCCTCTGAAATTTTATCAAAAATTAAATGGGCTCTTTTGACAATCTCTTCATCAGATTTTTCCTGTTTGCCTGCGTAGCGCAACGCTTCTATATCTGACATGAATTTGCGTACCTCGCCTTGTATTCCAGTAGATTTGAGAAGTTGAGAATTAACTCTATCACTTTCAAGTTCCCCGGCTTCTACCAAGCGGGTGACTAAAGCCTGGTTAAGCAGATCATATTGTAATGAAGAACCTAGAGGAGATTCTAGAGCTTGTTTAAGGATCGCCTCACTTTTCTGTCCGCTACTTTCCGCGACCGCTTTCTTTTTATCGAGGAAATTTATCCAATTGAATTGGAAAATCAGCAGTCCAATCCCTAAGGGGATCAGAAATAGCACCCACCAGTTGCCAAAGGGAAGATTTCGGAGGTCCGCAGATGTAAAGGTCCTATTTCCGGGGATCTCTAACGGTTGCACCGTTTGGAACTCTTCACGGCTTTGAAGCTTGGAACTTTCCGTTTCAGGCTTTGGGATAATGGCATCAGGTTTGAGGGCTCCTCCTTCAACTTTGATGGGGATAGGCTCGGTTTTTACAACTCGATATTTACCTGTATCCGGGTTTAGAGAAGAAAACTCTAATGAGGGAATTTCAGTAATCGCTGTCGATAAAGGACGTAGTTGCATTTCAAAATGTTTTGAGTCGCCATTGAGTTTTCCCACAGCAGGAAGATCGCTCAAGCGAAATTGACCGCTGATGCTAGGCTGGCAGCAAAGCTCTGGTAAATTCACAGTGTCCCAGTCGCCTTTACCTGCAGCATCGAACGATATAGACAATTCATCTCCGACGCTAACACTCGGAGATGAAGTTAGGGTTGTTTTCCAGTTAAAATCTCCGATAGCCCCATTAAAGGATGGGGGCTTTTCAGCTGCGGGATAAGGGATCACTTTAATGGTTATTGCCGGTGTTTTAGAGCTGATTTTGTCGCCGTAGGCGCGTTCACCTGTCGGATTTAGTTGGTAAGGGACCGCTTCTAAGGTTGAGGGGCCATAGGTAAAGTCACCTGGTTGATCCCCTTTTACAATTTGAATGAACTTAAGGGTGCTAATTCCATTTTTTTCATCTTCTTGAACAATTTTATCTCCCACTTTAAGAAGACCTTGCGCCTCAAGTAAAGGAGTTTGTTCTGCAGTTGTTTCTAAATTGACATTGTATGTGTAGGTGTAACCGACAAGTGTTTTTTGGCCTGGATAAAGTATTTTGGGCCCATCGACGAAACCTTCGAATTTAAGCATTGGTGTAATATTAGGTTTATATTTTCCCTTTCCAGTATTTGGAGAAGGGGTAGTAGGCGATTTAGAATTTGTTACCCCCCCGCTTTTTACTTCAAATGTTGTTGGAACAGTGCGAAATGTTTGACCGGCAATAACAACTTGAACTTCAGGAACTAGATGCAGTCCTTTGAGTTGAGGCGGGAGTTCAAAATTATACATGGAGAGCTGAAGATTCCCTGCTGTCATCTTCGTTTGATCAATGAGCTTTGCCACTATAGGCTTGCCTCCAAGTTTAAAGCTCTTCTCGTCGATTGCTTCTTGAGGTGAATGAGTAATAGTGACTAAAATCTTTATAGGCGCATTTTCAGGGAAGTTTATGCCGTCGGCATCTGCAGTCACTTTGATTTGTGCCTGCGCAGATCCTGCGAGAAACAGAGTGACTAATATCCAGAGTATTGAAAGCGATTTTACCATGGTCTTTCTCCTGATTGAACTGCAGGTTGCCCTTTATTTGACGGCTGATCATCAAGATACATTTGTTGTAAAGTTTGCAGCAACTGATTTTGAGGCGCTTCAACTTTTTGATCAGATTCTTTTGTACTACTGGGGCCTTGGTGACAACCACTCTTTGGATTTTCATGAGGATTTTTCATTTCGGCAAGAGTGATTTCCCAGGCATACATAGCATTCATCTGTTCAGCAAGTGCTTTAGCGGGATCAGGAGGGGAGCTGCTTAACCGGTCGATGGCTTCTTTGGCAAATTGACTGCCTTTTTCAAATAGGGGCAAAGTTGTGCCCCATGGCGAGGATTGGCAGAGACCTTCATTTTGAAATTGTTGGGTCTGTTGAATTTTAATGGTTTTCCAAAAAAACGCTACTGTCATTAGCGTTTTATTTTGCGCTTCAATAGGAAGCTTTAAAATTCCCGGAGAAATCTCATTCGATGGTAATTGCATGCTGCGGCCATTCAACTTTAAAGCAAAATTTTGTTGAAAGAGGATTCTTTCCAGCAGTCCTTCAGGGGTTGCTTTTTGAAGGTCAAAAAGAGTGTCCTGAGCCTCGCTCATTGCACTTAGCAAGTATAAGTAGGCTGCGGAATGTTTGTGTTGCTTAAGAGCTGCTATGCTTGACGCTAAATGCTCTTCGCTTCTTTTAATATTCTCCTCGATCTCTTCGCTCTCTTTCAAGAGCTCTTTAAAGGCTGGTGACACTGATTCATGAAGTTGGCTATAGGCTTCATGGATGTTGGCAAGCTGGGCTTCTGTAAAGGCAGTATTTTGGACAATGCGCAGATACATCCCTAAGATACGATAAAGATTTAAACGTAGTGGGTCTTGTGCATAAAGAAGCTTCATCATTTCTGAAAGAATATGCTTTGAAGCAGTGAAAGCCTGTCGTGCAAGCACTGGCTGATCATCATGCAGATTTTGAAGTCCATTTTCGTACTGTTCTTTGGCTTGGGTAAAGAGTCGGAAAGCTTCTAAATTCTTTTCGCTTTTTTCCAGGCTTTGCAATTTACTCTCAGAAGATCTCCATAGGGGCTGCCAAGAGGGTTGTTCGGAAACAAAAAGGTGCAGATATTGTAACTTTTTAGATTCTTCGAGCGAAGGGCTTTCAATAAAATCAATTTCAATGATCAAATCATTCAAGCTGTCGTATAACCAAGGAATTTCTTCTTCCAAAGCCAAGTCCGCGGCGCCTTGCTTGATGACTGTGTCTTGCAATGATGCAATTGAAATTTTAACAGCATCCTGAAGTTGCAATAACTCTTGAGAAGGCTTGCAAGGACCACTCTGAGAGTGATGGTCTTGCATCTCGCAGTAGGTAGAGGATTCTTTTACAAAGGCTGTAAGCGCAGAACGCAGGTCGTAAAGAACCTCTTTCATCTCTTCCAAAGTTTGCTTTTGTCCAGACAGAATTTGTATCGCTTTAGAATAGTGCGCAATGCCCAAATTTCGATTTAGCCTGATCACTAACAAGGGGGACTGCCCGTCTTTTTGAACGCTGCTAAAAACTTCAATGGCTTTATTATAGTCATTTTTTTCTAAATAGAGCGTACCTATATCGTAAAGTAAGAAATTCTGTTGATCAGATGTCAATTCCCCATTCAGCAATTTTTGATATACATCAATAGCTTCATCCAACATGCCAGCTTCTTCATAAATAGTGGCTTGACGCAGTACTGCACTGTATTGCATATCTTCCGAAGCATTTACACCCCAAAATGGAGTGGATACACTAAGGAATAGGGCGATGAGGAAGTGGCTTTGCTTATTCACGCTAACTCTTTCATTTTTTTCGGCACATGCTGCTCCCTAACTTCTATAACTGCTGAGGATTAAAAAGGGAAAAGTGAAATAGACTTAAGGTGCTAACTTTTCGTATTTTCGTTTTTTCGTTTTTTAAAAAGAGTTCAGAAAAAAGGTTTTAAGAATGTTAAAATCCACAGAAAAAGCTTAGCTCGGAACGATTCTATATTTGTTCTTCGCCCCGAAAACCAATCTTTACATGCACGGCCTTGTGGTCGAAGACATTTTGCTGTTTTAAAGGCCCCTTTAATGCCTTGTTAATTTCGAGCTCTTTTGCTATCAACTCCTTCCCGTCGTCACTAAGCCATTTGATAAAAATATGATCAATTTTCCTCGATAAATCATACCCCGTATGAAAGTACGAAGGCAATGCCATTTCGGTATCGCCTGCCACTTTTACCTGTGTATACTGAGAAGCTTTTAGGGTATTCAATGGACTTTCTGCATTTCCCACTCTCTCCTCAACAGAGTTAAAATCGCCGCCGATGACAATGCCGTCGATCCCATTATCGAGAGCGATTTTTTCTAGCGTTCGATGTATATTAGCAATTTTAACGGAGGTTGCTTTATGCTGACCTTCCTCGCCTATCTCATAACCATGGACATGTATAGAGCATAGTAGCATCTTTTTCCCCGTTTGTCTGTCAGTGGCAAGAACAGCGCGAAATTGATCGGTGCCAAAACTATGATCCTCAAAGACCTTGAGCGTTATAGGATCCTTAACGCTTGGTAGCTGTACTTCAGTTTTAAAATACCCGTAATCTTCAAATTTCGGCACCCATCTATTGTCCACCTTTTCTAAAGTCTTCTTTTCCGCACGCACAAGCTTTTGTTTATTTGCATCGAGGCTTTCGACTTGAAACCGATTGGTATTGATCATCAAAGAGGGCTCAAACGCATTTGAGGAAGAAAAGAGAGCTGTACCTTCCATGGATTGTACTTTTGATCCAAGACTTTTATGGGTATATTCTTGAAAAAAACAGACATCACTATTTTTTAGTTGTTCAAATGTGCTATCAATTATTTTCTTTTCTTTTTCGGCAATATACTTACTAAGGGGTAGAAATTCATCTGGAGATTGAGATTCCCATTTTTCTTGGATCTTTGAAAAATTATATAAGGAAAAAACAGCTGCATTTAAACCCTTTAGAGCATCTAAAGTTGCTTGATCCCCTCCAAAACTATCCTTAAGCATTCTTCGATTCTCGAGATGCTGTAAAAAATCTGCCAGATTCATTAAAAGTTCTTTTTCTTCGGAGACAAATTGAAGGAGATTTTTATCTTCACCTTTTTTTTTTAATTTTTCGGATAACAGGCCAAGATCTTTGCGAAAAGCCATGACCTTTGAAGGTGTTTTGTCATTTTTAAGCAAGGGCATCTTATTCATCAAAGTTTTAAAATTCTTTACCTTTGAAGGTGTCTTGTCATTTTTAAGCAAGGCCATATTCTCGGTCAAAGTTTCAAAATTCTTTTGCAGATATTCTTCTTCGGATTTTTGCTTTAGCTCTTTGCCTAATTCACTTAACCCTCCATCCATGCCGACATTTGCTGTAGCCGCATGAAATCCGTCGACTATCATCATATTCTTGAAATTATCTTGTACAGATTGATTTGCCGGCATCTCCAAACGAAGCATATTTCCTCTAGTTGTACTTTTATCATAAAATTCATTAGGCTTATTAATTCTATGACTCAAAGAAATAACAACAGGATTCTTCATCAGCTGCTCTAAAGATGTTTTACTCATTTGGATATTTTTATTTTCAAATGAGCTTCTATTAAACACGATTTTAACTAATTGATACATTTTCGAACAAATCTTCCCATAATCAATTCCTGGGGGTTCTCCATAGACACCTGTCTTTTTTTGTTTTATTTCATTTGTATTTCCATAGATGGGTTTAGGGATCTGGTAGGGTGCTGGGTTTTCAATACTCATATAACCTCCAAAGAATAAATCTATTTCTTATCAATTTTGATGTTGCTTGGCTTCTTAGCATATGACTTAATTATATTATAAAAATAAATTTAAAAAAAATCATTTTAATTTGATTATAACCCAGAATATAAAATAATTATTATCACGTGGAGCTCGATATTAATTTTCTGGCAAATAGACTCCCTAAAGATATGGACACTCAATT
>JACCVN010000233.1 GCA_013698165.1 Parachlamydiaceae bacterium
TGGAAATGGCATCCCTACTCTGCGTATTATACAGCATCAGCAGTGCATTATTGTATCTTTGGCGCTTTAGACAAGGTAAGTGGAAAACCTGTTCGATTTAAGAAAGGTATGCAAACCCTTCAATCTGTTCTTTCTCATTGTCAAATTAAATTTTTTTTTCTATATCTGAAATCAAATAGCCTCTTACTTTTTTTGCCCCTGACAATTAATTGCAGGGAAAAAACTCCTAGTAGAAAGTTAAGTAATTATTGAATAGTGGAATGCCAATCTTGTCCTTCAAATCTAAAGCGTCAGGAATATCATGAAATTAAATCACTGGTTCATCGCCGCTTCACTGGTCATTAGCCAGATCTTTACTATTGGTATAGACGCACGAGATGTCAAAGATGAAGACGGAAAAGAGCGTGGAAAAGGCGACGACAGAAGACAAGAAAGAAGTGAGGGAAAAGGGAAGGATAGAGGCGAGAGAAAAGCCGAAAGAAGAGTAGAAGGAAGTGGCTCTAGAGGAGGTGATGGAGGTGGAGGTAGAAGAGGAGGCGAAAAAGAGCGTCCTGCAGCTCCCACTAGAAGAGAGAACGTTCAGCGTAGCCCTTCAATGAGCAGAGCCGTGCCTCAGCAATCCGCAAGGCAACAAATTAGAAAACAAACTGAAATTACTCCTCAAAGAAGTGAAAGACAGCAGGTTAAACAACCTCAAGCGATTAATCGTTCATCCCCTGAACGCATAGGTGGGAAGTCTGAAAGTCAACGTCAAGTTAGGCAATTTGTGCGGGAACATCCTACAAGATTACAAACTAATAGACCGGTGAACCCTCAAGTTGAGCACCCCAATTGGCGCATTGATAGGAAAGATAGACCGTCTCCTAGTCTTAATAGACAAGATGGACAACCTCAAAGACCGGCGGGTAGACAAGATGGACAACTCCAAAGACCGGCGGATAGACAAGATGGACAACTTCAAAGACTGAGGGATAGACTAGATGGTCAACCTCAAAGACCGAGGGATAAACTAGATGGACAACCTCAAAGACCGAGGGATCGACAAGATGGACAACCTCAAAGACCGAGGGATAGACAAGATCAGCAACCCACTAAACCTATTCAAGATGTCGTAAGAGAATCACGTTCCAAAGAGCACTCTAGAGAACGTAATAAATATAAAGACGTGGGAAACAAGCTCAGAGATAATTTAAAACACCGTCATCCACACCGAAAAAGATGGTTCAACAACAATTTCTGGGACAGCCACCGTTACCGACCTCCATACTATACACAAATATACAACAATTGGTGGAGTCCTACAACTGTTGTTTCTCTCGCTTCATGGCTAGGATGGCAAGGAGAACCCTATTATTACGAAAATTATGATGGCTATGGATATTATGATGACTATTGGGGCCCCTCCAGCTACAGCACTACTTATGTTTCCCCAATCTATATCGAGCAACCAATTATTGAAGTAGTACGCGATCAAACGGTAGAAGATGAATGGCTGCCTCTAGGAGTGTTTGCGCTGTCACAAAACAGCCTATCAATTGAGTATTCCAATATGTTCGTTCAACTTACTATCAATAAGGCAGGAATAATATCGGGGACATTTTATAATTCTACAACGGATCTGATCTATGAAATTGAGGGATTCGCTGACCCTGAGACACAAATAACTGTATGGAAAATTACCGATTATCCTGATGTTCCTGTCGTAGAAACTGGTATTTACAATCTTACAGAGCAAGAAGTCCCTGTTCGGCTTTATTTCCCTTCCGGCCAGGTAACTGATATGTTACTCATCCGTATTCAAGAAGAGTAAAACGCCAGTCTAAGGGGTTCTTAAAGCTGTTGAATTAGAGCAAAAAACTACCACAGACTCCTGTGGTAGTTTACTGGTAGATACACTAAACTTTTTTTTGACATAGCAAATTTTGATAGCAAACTTCTCTCTTTAAAAAGAATTTTAAACAGTCACTAACCTCTTCATGAACTTTTTCCTTGAAAGATTATAATCTTTCTTCTAGAAACAAGTATACTGACATAGCCGAATCTGAGAAATTTCGGCTATGTCAGTATAAATAGCATTATTTTTTTTAAAATCCTTGAAAGGAAAACGAAAATGAATTTACGAATTAACTTACTCTTGTTGTCTACAGTTCTCGTATTGTCCTATGGATGCGAAAAAGTAGAAAATGAAGAAGATAAAATTAATGACAAAACAAAAGGCTATCAAGAGGCTTTTAATAAGCACGATGCAAAAACTTTAGCCTCTTTTTTTGTTGATGACGGGATCTACACGAATCCTGAATCAGGAAATCCAATTCAAGGCAAAGCCAACATCGAACAGGCTTTTGAAGATCAGTTTAAAGGGACTGGCAACGCAAAAATAGATGTTAAAGTAAATACAATCACATTTCCATCTAAAGAAAACGCTATCCAAGTCGGAACATTCCTCATTAAACAGCCTGGTCAAGAGCCAGTTGAAAGTGCCTTTAAAGCCTATTTTGAAAAAAAGGACGGCAAATGGCTTATTGTCGAGATACGCGAGATCGATATCGCAGATGCTCCAAACCAATACCAACACCTAAAAGACCTTGAATGGCTGGTTGGCAATTGGATTGATGCAGATGATGATGTTGAAATTAATTCTACCTTCAGCTGGGATAAATCAAAAAACTTTTTATACGACAACTTCTCCGTAGTCACTGAAGGTACTTTAGAACTAGAAGGTCTGCAAATTATCGGGTGGGATCCTATCGAAAAAAAAATCCGTTCATGGATTTTTGATTCCGATGGAGGTTTTGGTGATGCGACTTGGATGAAAAAAGATAACCACTGGGTTGTCGAAACAGCTCAAACTCTTGCAGATGGAAGCCGCGCTTCTTCAATCAGTGTCTACACTCCAATCGATGCAAATAGCTACACCTGGGAGTCTACCGGAAGAGAGGTCGGCGGTAAAATACTACCTGATATTGCGCCTATGAAGATTATAAAATCGTGACAGTTGCTAATCCGTTTTCAAGATCAGAAAAATGTAGGTAATAAAATGAAAATCAATCGAATATTCCTTGCTGCGGCATTATTAATGAGTCAAATGTCCTTCCTTGATGCTGTTACACGAGAAGAGGATCGAGGTAGCGATCGAAGTAGCAACCGCGGAGGCGATCGAGGGGGGAACCGTGATCGAGGGGGCAATCCAGAAGGCGATCAAGGGGGAGACCCCGGAAACGATCGAGGGGACCGCCGAGATAGTAAAGGGGGCGATAATCGCAGGAAAAGCATTCAACGCAGCCCCTCTATGAGCCGAACACTACCTTCAACAACACCTTCTATATCTAAAGACAGAGGTTTTAATGACCGAAGAGGAGGGCCAAGTCAGCAAGTCAATCGTCCGGACACATCCGATCGTAGACCCAATAGGGATGGAGGAGAGAATAAGTCGAGAGACAAGCTTAAAGACTTTCTGAAAGACCATCCAAACACTCTGCCTTCAAAAAGGCCTGATAATAAACTGCCTAACATCCCGGACCGGGGTAAAGACAAGCCTTGGAACGACAGAGACAAAGATAGAGATAATCACTGGAAAGACAGAGATAAGGACTGGATAGACAGGGATAAAGACAGGGATAGGCATTGG
>JACCVN010000288.1 GCA_013698165.1 Parachlamydiaceae bacterium
TTTCTTTACGAGCTGATTCCCCCGCTTTACGAATGGCATCAGTAAGTTCATTCGCTTTTGCGAAGCCGTAGCCTACGCGACCTTTACCATCACCAACGACAATTAGAGCTGAAAAGCTGAACTTGCGTCCACCTTTTACGACTTTAGAACAGCGATTGATATGTAGAACTTTTTCGGTCAAGTCACTGTTGACTTTATCTTTTTTTTGAGAATCGCTATGTTTAGCCATGTCTTCATCCTAAAATATGAACGTATAAAACAAACTGGATTAAAATTTCAAACCAGCGTTGCGAGCAGCCTCTGCGAGTTCCGCCAATAGACCAGTGTACTTATAAGGTCCACGATCAAAGACGACTTCTTTAATGCTTTGTAGTTTAGCTTTTTCGGCAATATATTCCCCGAGTTTTCGAGCGCTAGCTTTTGACTTACGGTTAAATTCCGTGTCGCGTAACTCTTTAGAAGAAGTAGAAATTCCTGCAAGAGTAACGCTGTTATCGTCATCGATTAGCTGCACTTGCAAGTGGTTATTACTTTTAAAGACCGAAAGGCGAGGTTTAAGGGAAGTCCCTTTTAGCCTTTTGCGTACACGCATCGCACGTGTGATTCGTTTTTGTTGAACTTTCGTTAATGATTTTCTCATAAACCCTTAATACTTACAATTTTTACTTTTTAGCAGCAGCTTTTCCAGCTTTCTTGCGTACATGTTCACCTGAGTAGCGTATGCCTTTACCTTGATAAGGTTCTGGTGGTCGGACAGCGCGCACAGTTGCAGCGAACTGACCTACTTGCTGTTTATCGTTGCCTTGAACAGTAATCTGGGTATTTTTTTCAACGCTAACAGTGATTCCGTTAGGAATAGTCACTTTAGTCGGATGAGAAAAGCCTACTTGCAAGTCTAACAAATGACCTTGCACAGCAGCGCGGTAACCCACACCGATCATTTCAAGTTTCTTTTCGAAGCCAGTGTTAACACCCACAACCATGTTATTGATTAGTGAGCGATAGAGGCCATGAAATTTACCTTGGTCTTGATGTGTTTCAGCCAAAGTCACCACGAGGTGACCGCCATCAATATGGTATTGAATACCTGGCAATAATTTAAAACTTAGTGTTCCTCGTTTACCTTTTACGCTGATCAGATCGCCAACTGTGTTGACTTCGGTACCTGCAGGAAGAGGAACTGGATCTTTACCTTTACGAGACATGACAAATTGCTCCTTAAATATACAGCATGCGGTTCTACCAAACTAGGCAGAGGATTTCACCACCAATATTTCGTTTCATTGCTTCATTACCTGGTAAAACGCCCTGAGATGTTGACACGATAGAAAGACCCATACCACCATAAAAGCGTGGAATATCTTCATGTTTCACATAGCGACGGAGTCCTGGTTTAGACATACGGCGCAGCCCTTGAATAACAGGATGACGACCGGCGCCATACTTTAAAAAGAGCCGCATAGTGCCACGTTTCTTGCTATCTTGCTTGACTAGGAAGCTTTCAATGAAACCTTGATTTTTCAGGATTTCAGCAATATTCTGCTTAATCTTGCTCCAAGGCATATCGACATAGCGGTGCTCTGCTTTAATTGCGTTGCGAATCCTTGTGAGGAAATCAGCTATTGGATCGCTAATTGCCATTTTTCCTTCTCCCCTTTCTTAAGCTACAGCTATCGGTAAATTTTTAAAAGGAAGCCCGAGCAGACGCAATAGCTCAATGCATTCCTCATCAGTCTTGGCACTGGTAACAAAAGATATATTCATCCCCTGTGCCCTTTTTACTTCATCTAAGTTGATCTCAGGAAATACCTGTTGATCTGAAAGACCTAAACTAAAGTTACCACGACCATCACATTTTGATTCGAAGCCGCGAAAATCGCGGATACGAGGACAAACAATATTGAAAAAGCGGTCGATAAAGTCAAACATTCTCAGGCCGCGTAAAGTAACTTTCAATCCAATGGGCTGTTTTTCCCTAAGTTTAAAATTGGAAATCGCTTTCTTTGCCTTAGTGATAATCGGTTTTTGACCTGAGAGCAGAGTCAATTCCTTAATACAGTCTTGCATGGCGTTTTTATCTTTGGACGCTTCAGCAATACCCATGTTGATAACCACCTTTTGAAGGCCAGGATTCATCATTGGATTAGTGTATTCAAACTTTTTCTGCATCTCGGATTTTACGACCTCGAGATATCTTTTCTTTAACCTAGACATTTTACCTTAAACTCATTTATTGTTTTTTTATTGATCTGTAGGTAACTGCTTGTTCGCCATTCATATAATATAGCTCGCGATCACCAGCGTCATTTGCGCGAACTCTCAGTTTTACAGGTTTACCATCAACGCAGACACAAACATTAGAGATATGGATCGGCTTTTCGAGTTCAACGATCGCGCCTTTTGGTTGTGCTTGAGTGGCTTTAACGTGCTTTTTGCGCACATTTAGGCCTTGCACAACAACGCCGCTTTCATTGCTTGACAGTACGACACCGGTACGACCGCGGCTTGCACCACTAAGCACAATAACAGTATCCCCTTTGCGCACTTTCTTTGAAGCGCTTGGAGCGACTTTCTGTTCTCTAGATTTCTTTTTCATTTACGTGCCTTCAATTTATATCACTTCAGGTGCTAGCGAAACGATTTTCAAAAAATCGCGATCGCGCACTTCACGAGCCACCGGTCCGAAGATACGAGTTCCGCGTGGTTGGTTTTTATCATCGATGATGACACAGCTATTGCTATCAAAGCGTAGCTTTGTGCCATCTTTGCGATTGATATATTTCTTTTGTCTGACGATTACGGCTTTAACAACGTCACCCTTTTTGACAGGGCTATTTGGATCGGCTTCTTTTACAGAACAAACAATAATATCACCAACAGAGGCATAGCGACGTCTGGATCCCCCGAGAACCTTAAAACACTTGACCCGCTTCGCACCGCTGTTATCTGCGACTTTAAGCTGGGTTTCTTGCTGAATCATGACCCATTAACTCCGATTTAACTAATTTCGTAACGATTGTGTAGCCAAAGTGACTGGGATTATACTGAAGATTGAAATCTTCAGCAAGCACAATCATATTGGCTAAACTGACTTATAAACTCTGCAGTCAATTTGCGCTCTTTAAAGAGCGTTAACTGCTGAGAATATATCATGGAGCTACTGCAACCACGCGCCAGCGCTTTAACTTGGACATGGGCCGTGTTTCAACTATTTCTACAACCGCTCCGATTTCCAAAGGCTGGAGTTCGTTGTGCGCATAATATTTCTTATTGCGTGCAACAACTTTACCGTACTCTGGATGGCGGATAGTGCGTTGTACTTTGACAACAACCGTCTTATCCATTTTATTGGAAACGACGACACCCTTTTTTCTTTTTCGATTTGTCTTAAATTCTTCTGCTTCCATCATATTCCTCTAGGTTGCACTATTCTTTGAGGCCGACTGTTTCTCTTGAAGAATTGTCAGCAGCCTAGCGATATCTTTTCTCTTAATGCGCAGTAGATGAGGCTTTTCAAGTTTCTTGTCATGCTGCATCTTGTTCCGGAGATGAAAAAGTTCCTTACGAGTCTCGTTGTAGGTTTCTTCTAAATCTTCTACGGATTTGTCTCTAAAATCATTTGCTTTTGTCATGCCACTACCTCAAACATGTTCAATGCGTTCAACGAAGCGCGTTCTAATTCCCAGCTTAGCTGAAGCGCGTCTTAGAGCACTTTGCGCCATTTCGCGAGGAACGTTTGCAACTTCGAATAACACTCTACCAGGTTTAACGACTGCAACCCAGTGGTCAACAGCGCCTTTACCCTTACCCATACGCACTTCTGCCGGTTTCTTAGTCACGGGTTTGGATGGGAAAATTCTAATCCACACTTTACCACGACGTTGAAAATAGCGATTAATTGCTACGCGGCAAGCTTCGATTTGCTGGTTGGTGATCCAACCTCTATCTAGGACTTGCATACCAAATTCACCAAAATGAACAAAATTGCCGCCTTTGCTGATGCCGGCCATTTGTCCTTTCTGCACTTTACGGTGCTTAGTCTTTTTAGGCATTAAGGCCATTATGCGACCTCCTTCTTCACCAGCGAATCATCACCACGGTAGATCCATACTTTAACGCCGATGCTGCCATAAGTCGTTTCAGCGCGTCCATAAGCGAAGTCGATATCAGCACGAAGTGTATGTAGAGGAGTGCTTCCTTCTTTATACCATTCAGTACGAGCGATCTCAGCGCCGCCTAAGCGACCGGACACTTGTACTTTAATCCCTAGAGCGCCTGCATCCATGGATGCCTGCATTGCTTTACGCATAGCACGGCGGAATGGAATTCTTCTTTCTAGTTGTTTGCCAATGGCATCAGCCATGATTTTAGCATCGAGGTCCGGGCGTTTAATTTCTTCAACTTCGATCCAAACTTCTTTGCCGGTAAGCTTTGAGAGCTCCGTTTTAAGAACGTCGATTTCAGCGCCTTTTTTACCAATGACTAAACCAGGTCTAGCAGTGTGTATAGTGACTTCGATTTTTTCGCTCATGCGGCGAATAACAACCTTGGAAGTCCCTTGCATAGCTGCTTTTTTCATCAGGTACCTGCGGATTTCATTATCTTGAATTAGCAGATTTCCGAATTCTTGTTTATTAGCATACCACTTTGAGCGCCAATTGCGATTGCGGATAAGACGCAGACCGATTGGATTTGCCTTCTGTCCCATTCAAATACTCCTTATACTTCGCCAACAATCACTGTAAAGTGACTCGTCCTTTTTAAAATCGGATGACGGCCGCCACGGTTTTTAGGTTTTGCACGTTTTAACGTCGGGCCTTCATCGACGCGCACCTCTTTAATAATGAGATTTTCTCGCCGCAGATCATTTTTTGATTCAGCGTTTGCGACAGCACTGTCCAGAGTTTTCTTAAGGAGGCGACCCCCTCTAAGATTACTAAAGAGCAACTGTGTGGTTGCTTGTGGAACAGTTTTTCCTCGAATAAGTCCAGCAGCTAATCGCGCTTTGCGTGGGCTGATTCGGACATATTTAGTGACAGCTTTAGCATCATTCATTGCAGCGACCTTTACTTCTTAATTGGGTGTCCTTTAAATAGACGCGTGGGTGAAAACTCTCCCAAGCGGTGACCGACCATGTTTTCAGAAACAAATACGGTAAGAAACTTGCGTCCATTATGGACTTCAAAAGTTAGCCCGATCATTTCAGGAATAATCATGGAACGTCTGGACCACGTTTTAATCGATTTCTTATCCCCTTTTTTAACGTGATCATTAACCTTTTTTAGGAGGTGGTGATCAACAAAGGGCCCCTTTTTTAAGGATCTAGCCATACCTACTTCTTCCTTCGATCTTTAACGATAAACTTATTGGATTTCTTTAGTGATCTAGTGCGATAACCGCGTGTAAACATCGCCCAAGGCGTTTGAGGAATATTTCCTTTATGTTTACCTTCACCACCACCGTGAGGGTGATCAACTGGGTTCATAGCGACACCGCGCACAGTTGGACGGACGCCTTTCCAGCGCATACGACCGGCTTTACCTTCAACGCGCAGATTATGGCCTGGATTTGAAACAGCACCAAACGTTGCTTTACAGTCTTCATTGACCATTCTGACTTCGCCAGAAGGCATGCGCAGAGTAGCGTATCCGCCGCTGCGCGCCATAAGTTGAGCGGACATCCCTGCAGAACGAACCATTTTGGCGCCTTTGCCGGGTCTCATTTCAATACAACTGATTGTCGAACCTAATGGCATGTGCTTTAGGCGCATGCAATTTCCAATATGAAATGGAGGTTCGGCACTCGTTTGAACCGTAGCGCCGACCTTAAGCCCTTGTTGAGCTATGATGTAGCGCTTTTCACCATCTGCATAGTTGAGCAATGCGAGATAAGCAGAGCGATTAGGATCGTATTCGATTGAAGCGACGCGAGCGGGAATATCTTCTTTATCTCGCTTGAAGTCAACGATACGGTAGTGCTGCTTATGTCCGCCACCCTTATGTCTGCAGGTGATGTGGCCATTGTTATTACGACCTGAAGTGCGTCTTTTTGGAAGCAGCAAATTCTTGTTCGGTTTAACAGTGGCTCTCGATCCTTCAACGCGGGTCAGTTCTTCATGCATAGGCAGAAGAAGTTGGCGCGTGCCTGGTGTCACTGGTCGATATTTTTTTAGCATTTTTCGCCTCTTACTTACTTTATACGTCTTCTAGGCTGTCGTTTTCTTCTAGAGTAACAATAGCTTTTTTAAAATCAGACAATTTCCCTAGACGTCCGCGGTAGCGTTTAACTTTGCCTTTGACGTTGATAGTATTGACATCGGTGACTTTAATTTGGCGCTCTTTATAAATTTCTTCTAGAGCATCAGCGATTTCTTTTTTTGTCGCAGTAGTATCGACGATAAACACATACTTAGGAGCTTTGCAGCGTCTTAAGGAAGGGTTGCTATCGGCATCTTTTAAACCTAGCAGCATAGTACTTTTTTCAGTGATATGCTGGTGTTTGATAACTTGGTATGGATCCTTGCGAGTCATTCTCAATCTACCTTTTTTTGCTTAGCGCAGTCGCATGCGCTGACTTACTTAACATAGCCACTGATTTAGTTCATCCCACGCTTTTGAAGTCACTACAATATGGCGAGCGACTAATACGTCGTATCCGCTAACGTTGCTAGCCAAAAGGAATGATGTTTTAGGGATATTGCGCACACTTTTAACAAAGGAGATGTGCTTATCGGAACTTACGTTAAAGCGTTCTGCTTTGTCTTCAATTTGAAATTCAACAAAACTGCTTTCACCAAGGAAAAGTACCCTACCTGTCAGTTGAGCTTTTTTAATGAATGCAGCAACGCTTTTCGTGCGTGGTTCTGACATTTGGAAGTCTTCGACTATATGCAGCTTTTCGTCGCGATATTTCTCTGCAAGGAGGAAGCGTATAGCGGCTTTGCGTTCTTTTCTGTTAACTTTAACATGCTGGTCGAATTTTGGCTTTGGTCCGAAAACAATACCACCACCGCGGTATTGAGGAGCGACGAGAGAGCCTTGACGAGCGCGACCGCCACCTTTTTGAGGGTGGGGTTTTTTCGTTGTATGCTTAACTTCAGAGCGCCCTTTCGTACTTGCTGACCATTGCCGTGCGTTTGCACGTAAGGCGATGATATAGTCTTTGATCATCTGTCCATGTGCTTCGGCAGTTGCGAATTTTTCAGCAACATTAACGTGACCAACTTCTTGGCCTTCGAGATCAAATTTCTTTAGGATCGACACGATCATACTCCACACTAATATTTTAACTCAATCTTCAGCTTCATTAGCTGACACACTTCAGGCAACTATGCTTTTTTTGGTGCTGCTTTTTTAATTGCAGTCGATATGTATACAAGCCCATTAATTGCGCCAGGAACGGAACCTCTAACAATGATAAGGTTTTTTTCTGGGATGATTTCAAAGATTTCTAAACTTTGTACAGTTTTTCTATCGTCACCCATATGACTTGCGCGTTTACCACCTGGTAAGCAGCGTCCTGGTGTACTGCGCATACCTGTAGAACCGGCATGACGGTGGAAGCTGGAACCATGAGCAGCGGGACCGCCAGCGAACCCGTGCAATTTAATTACGCCCTGATAACCTTTACCTTTTGATCGCCCGCAGACATCAATAAAGGTGACTTCAGAAAAATAGTCGACACCAATTTCTTGACCTAGAGAATATTCTTCTCCTTTATCAAGACGAGATTCAGCAAGGTGGCGACGCGGAGCGACGGATGCTTTTTTGTAGTGACCGACTAGAGGCTTTTTGACTCTTGTTACTACAGTGCGCGGATCTTTTGTGACAACGGTATCAAAGCCTAGCTGAACTGCTTCGTAGCCATCTATAGCTTTAGTCTTGATTTGCGTGATGACGTTTGGTTCGACTTCGATAACCGTACAGACAACAGCATTTCCCTTCTTGTCGAAAAGCTGTGACATGCCACGCTTTTTACCCATTAGCTTGAGAGCCATATCTAATTTCCTTAAGATCAATTACAATCGCAGTAAAGCGATTGATATTTTAGTTTTT
>JACCVN010000294.1 GCA_013698165.1 Parachlamydiaceae bacterium
CTACAGGCCTGATGGTAACAAAAGCGATGATGGTAGAACTTGGACCGGTCTTAACAGCCTTTATGGTCACAGGCCGTGTAGGCGCCGCCATGTGCGCGGAGTTAGGCACTATGCGTGTAACAGAACAAATCGATGCGATCCGCTCAATGGCTGTCAATCCATTACGTCACCTAATAGCC
This sequence comes from Parachlamydiaceae bacterium, assembly GCA_013698165.1. Lineage (GTDB taxonomy): Bacteria > Chlamydiota > Chlamydiia > Chlamydiales > Parachlamydiaceae > JACCVN01. The sequence goes on from JACCVN010000294.1 coordinate 180, forward strand.
CCACGCTTCATTGCTGGTATTGCTATGCTCCCCTTGCTGACTGTTTTCAGTTGCATAATGGGGATTATTGGTGGCTACATCGTGGCGGTCTACTACTATAAGATGCCTTCAACAAGCTTCTTAGATCCCCTTCCAGTAAATATTACCAACTATGATTTTTTTAGCGGTTTAATCAAATCGTTTGTCTTTGGATTTATTATTATTACCATTTCATGCTATCGTGGACTGGCGACATCTGGAGGTGCTGCTGGAGTCGGCCGGGCAACGACAAATAGCGTGGTAATCTGTTATACTGTGATACTTATTGGCAATTTTTTCCTGACTATTGTCATGAACAACTCCTATTCTTATATTGATGATTTACTAAACCGGGTGTTTTAAATGGCTAACAAAGGAATTGTCGTCGAGGATTTGTGGAAGGCTTACGGCACCACACAAGTTCTTAAGGGCCTCAATCTCACAGTAAATGAGGGCGAAACTGTCGTCATCTTAGGCCGCTCCGGTGTAGGTAAAAGTGTGTTGCTGCGTCAAATTCTGGGCATAGAACTTCCCGATAGAGGCCATGTGGATGTTAACGGCATTCGCATCTCATCACTAAGCCAATCTAAAAGATATGAAGCTGTCAAAAGTATGGGAATGCTATTCCAGGGATCCGCTCTTTTTGACTCCATGAATGTCGGTGAAAATGTTGCCTTTTACCTACGACAGCATGAAAAACAATTATCTGAAAAAGAGATCCTAGACCGTGTCGCCAAAGCATTAAAAATGGTTAACTTAGAGGGCATGGAATCAAAAATGCCCTCCGACCTTTCCGGGGGTATGCGCAAAAGGGCCGCACTAGCTCGCTTAATTGTCTATCGCCCTAAAATTGTGCTTTATGACGAACCCACAACAGGCCTTGATCCAATTACATCACATCAGATCAACGAACTAATTATTAGCACCCAGGAAGAACTAAAAGCCACGAGTATTGTTGTGACGCACGATATCAAGTCCGCCTTTGAAGTTGGCGATTGGATTGCCTTCCACCATGAAGGCAAAATTTATAAAATGGCTCGAAAAGACGATTTCTTAAAAATTGACGATCCCGTTATCAAAGATTTTTTAAAAAATGCTATTCTTACAAGCGATATAATGAAAGAAAATAGTAAAAAAAATCATAGCAGCAACGGAAATACTGCTCCACATTAATCGAGTAACTAATTATGGCAGACCAAACTAAAAGTGTTATCATCGGCTTATTTGTCCTAGCGGCTTTTTCAATCATCATTTTTATGATGCTATTCCTTCACCCCAATGTTGGTAATGAAGGAAGAATTTTGCGTGTGCGCTTTGCAGATATCGATAAGATTAACGTTGGCACTAGAGTAACCTATGGTGGAAAACCAGTTGGTGAAGTCATCGAAATTCGAGAAATTAACGAACATCGGGGAACTGGACCAGAAGATGAGTTCACAGAATTTAATGGCATCATCTATGTTTATGAACTGACATTAGCAATCGATTCTAGCATCGAAGTTTTTACGACAGATGATATTTCTTCCAGAACTTCAGGCCTTTTAGGGGAAAAATCTGTTTCAATCATGCCAAGACTACCTTTACCTGGCCAAACGCTCATTCTGGTTACTGACCAGGTTCTCTATTCAGAGGAAAGTGGATCGATAGAATCGACACTAAAGGATTTTAAAGGCTTAACAGAAAAAATTGAACGCACTCTAGAAGGTTTTATAGAAGCTTTTGACAAACTTCATGATCAAAAAGTCTGGGAAAATGTTGGAACTATTGCACAGAATCTTGTCGATATAACCGGCGCTCTCAATAAACCAAAAGCTCTTGATTCTATTGTAGATGATTTTGCTACTTCAATGAATTCTGCCAAAGAGATCCTTGCAAGCATTCAAGAAGGAAAAGGAGCACTTGGAAAATTCATTTATAACGATGATATTTACAACGACTTTTCTGCCACCACGAATTCGGCCAAAGAGATCTTTGCAAACGTTCAAGAAGGAAAAGGAACACTTGGAAAATTACTTTATAAAGATGATATTTACAAGGACTTTGCTGCCACCTCAAATTCGGCCAAAGAGATCTTTGCAAGCGTTCAAGAAGGAAAAGGAACTCTTGGAAAATTACTTTATAAAGATGACATTTACAACGACTTAGCTTTTGTCACAAAACACATTCAAAGCGGCGAAGGCTCATTAGGAAAAATATTGGTTAATGATGATTTCTATTTGCGTCTTGCTTCTCTGATGAGTAAAGCCGAAGTTGTTTTGAATGACATTAACCATTATGGTATTCTCTTCCACACGGATAAAGGGTGGAAAAGGCTTAGAGCTCGCCGTATGAATATGATAGAAAAACTGTGCTCTCCACAAGAATTCCGCAACTACTTCAATGACGAACTCGATTCGATCACTACCTCAATTGAAAGAGTATCGGTTGTTCTGCAAAAAAGTGATGAAGTCTGTCCCAATGGTGGTTTGTTATTTCAGAATCCGGAATATCTCAAAGTGTATTCGGAACTGCTGAGGCGCGTGGGAACCCTTGAAGAGTCGCTGGAAATGTATAATCAACAGGTTGTAGACCAAGACGTACGCTCTGTTGAGTTCCTTGAAATTAACGATCAGTGTCAAAGATGTTATTAGTACACAAATGATGGAATGTGAACCTTTAAAAATAGGCTACTAAATGGAACAAATCCCCTACTCACAAATAGAAAAAGGGACTTTTCTAATCGCGAATCCTGATGTGGATATGGGGGGACTTTTCTTTCGTGGAGTTTTGCTCATTTGTGAGCATAATCCCAATGGCTCCTTTGGTCTAGTCATCAATAAACCGCTGGACCTCGAATTACCACCTGAAATCATCAACAACGATCAACTTGCCAATCCCAATGTCAGCATCAGGGCCGGAGGGCCGATGCAAACAAATCAGATGATGCTTTTGCATAACAGCAATGCTGTCCCGCAGCAAACTCTGAAAATTTGCGATGGTGTTTATCTTGGCGGAGACCTTCAATTTTTACAGGAAGCCCTTGCAGACTCACAAGGTGCAAACTTATATCTTTGCTTTGGTTACACTGGTTGGGGCGCAGGTCAACTAGAAAGGGAATTCCTGGATGGCAATTGGTTCATTTGGCCTGCCAACCAATATCATATTTTCAAAACTCCCCCCGAAAAGCTATGGGGTCAGCTGCTACGTGAAATGGGCGGCAGATATGCAACTCTGTCAATGATTCCCGAAGACCTAAGTTTAAATTAATCGAAAAATTGTGATAAAGCCACACGTAAGATATTCGACATCGTGAAATGACCACATTTCAGCAAGCTTTACTTTCGAAGCAGCTTAGAGTTATATTTCTCCACTCACAAAATAAGTTATTTAGACTGATTAGAAATTCTAATTGGCAAAAAAAATTTATTATACTTATTTTAAAATATTTATATGCTGCATTTCCATTGACGTTCATTCTTTCTTATGTATAATAGCTATATAAATAGGTGAAAAACACATATTTTATAGAAAATTTACTAAAATATTATTGGAGTTAAAAAATGCAGGCTAATGAATAGTTCCTTACGACAACTTTGAATCAGTGCTATTATATTCTGACTTACAGTCAAAAGAAATTGGGAGTTATGGCGAAGAAAGGTTGCCTTTCCC
>JACCVN010000295.1 GCA_013698165.1 Parachlamydiaceae bacterium
GTTGAACGATCAAAAGTGACCCCCTATTATATAATATTGGGTCACTTCGATCGTTCAACCGCGGGAACTTTGGCATAGCCCAAATGTTAAAAACCAATTGGATACTGATATAAGCCATTTTTAAAAACCCTAAAGTCGCGAATGAACTAACTAATTTTTTGCAGTAGGATTGCCGAGTAGGGTTGCATTTTGAAGCTGGAAGTATTGACCGGACGACTATTACCCTCGATAAAATCATCAGGTGCCATATTAGCGGTATCGACCATCCAATGCCAACCGTTTCCAGATGTGCTTGTTGGCAATTGAACAATCACCTCTTGATCCCTGCTATTGAAAGCAAGAAAAAGATCATTGTGGTTTTCGGAAGGGTCCTTAAGCGTTAATGCGATGTAATGGTTTTGTAGATCCCAAACGGGCGGGCCGTAGTCAAGGCTATGCCAGGTGACATCCTGATCAGTTAAAAAAGTGACGCTTTTAAAGGCTGAATGGTTTTTTCTGAAAGCGATCAATAATCGGAAGAATCGGGCAAATCCATTATTTTGCAGCTTATCCCATAAAAACCAGTTAAGTTGATTGTCTTGGCACCAAGTATTATTATTGCCATTTTTACTATGTCCATACTCATCTCCCATGGTGATCATAGGAACGCCCTGGGACATCATATTGGCAAGATGAAAATTGCGCATTTGACGTAGCCGCAAGCTAAGAATCTGATTATTTTGCGTTGTTCCTTCAATTCCGCAGTTCCAGCTATCATTGAAGCTATTGCCATCGGTGTTGTTTTCGCCATTTTTGAGATTATGCTTATGGTTATATGAAACAAGATCGGCAAGGCTAAATCCGTCGTGTGATGTAATAAAGTTGATACTGCAGCGACTATTGCGGTTGTGATATAGGTCTTGAGAGCCACATAGGCGTGTGGCAAACTCCTCCTTTACACCGGGAGTTCCTTTTATAAATTTTCGTACAGTATCGCGATAGCGATCATTCCATTCGCACCAACGCACTTTGCTGCCATAAAAATTTCCAACCTGGTAAAGCCCTACAGCATCCCAGGGCTCTGCGATCAGCTTTGTTTTTGCTAAGATGGGGTCTTCAGAGATGGCTTTGATGATCGGCGCATCTGCAAGCGGTATTCCGGTGGAATCTCTGGAAAATATCGATGCCAAATCAAAGCGAAACCCGTCGACATGCATTTCTGAGACCCAGTATCGCAGGCTGGAAATGATCATTTCAATGACGTATGGATGGTTGCAATTTAGTGTATTTCCACACCCTGTATAATTTTCGTAGCTCCTATTATGTTGAAGAATGTAGTATGTCGACTTTGAAAGCCCCTTAAACGATAAAATGGGACCTTTTTCATTGCCTTCAGCGGTATGGTTAAAGACGACATCCAGGATCACCTCGATCCCATTTTTATGCAGCTCTTTGACGAGGGATTTAAACTCGTCTATAGCCGCTTCAGGACTTTCTTTAGAGGAATATCGACTCATCAGTGAAAAGAAGTTTACTGTGGAATACCCCCAAAAATTACAGAGTTTTTTACCGTTGAGGGGATCCTTTCGGGGATATTCCATTTCATTGAACTCATGAATGGGAAGCAGTTCAATGGCATTGATGCCTAAATGTTTAAGATAATCGATTTTCTCTTGAAGTCCTTTAAATGTTCCCGGAAAGCTGACAGCGCTGGAAGGGTCTTCTGTAAAGGCTCTGACATGCATTTCATAAATAATCAGATCTTCGATAGGCAGATTTAAGGGGACATCGCCTTCCCAATCAAACTGAGATTTTTTCAGGATTGCGCCAAAAGGACGATAGTCAAGGCCTGTATCATCGATATTCCATCGTTTGTGGGAAAGAACTGCTTTGGCATAGGGATCTAAGAGCCACAAAGGTCCCATATCACGTTCTGCTAATTCAGGATCATTGGCATGATTTATTCTATAATCATAGCAAAGTTCGGGTGGTAAATTTTCAATAAGGATATGCCAGACATCGCCTGTCCGATTTAACTTCGCATCGAAAGCAACTTCGAAAAAGCTTTGATTTTCCCCACGTCTATACAGACAGAGCGTGGGCACTGTTTCTGAAGGATAAAAAATAGCAAAATTTGTCTTTTGCCCCATTGATGTCACGCCAAAAGGCTTGGGAAACCCGCGGTTAAGATTAAATGTTGGAATTGGACTCATAGATTTTATGTTACTAGACCTTGAATAATTTAGTGAAAGATTTTCTCTATCTTTTGCCCTCTGTGGTATAAATTTGCTACTTATTATGCCATTAAGGTAGAATGAAAGGTAGGATGTTATGATTATGAATTAAAATGCTACAGTGCATCGTTTACGATGCATATTAAGTATTGCTTCCGTCGACTATTTTAAACGATCTTGTTCACCTAAAAAAATGAACCTGAACGTATAGTCGATTGGGTCAGTGGCACTTAAGTATGTGATCTACAAATTTCTAGGAGGTCCTAATATGTCTTTTGAAAACGCTCAAGAAAATTTAAAGGAATTCGGAAAAGAACTCGGTCTAGAAGGACTAGTCTTTGACGAAAACAATACCTGTATTTTGGGAATTGATGATCAATTTTCCCTTCATTTGACTTACGAACCAAACTCGAAGCGCTTATATCTCTACTCTCCTCTTCTTGATGGATTGCCAGTGGATGATAAAGTACGTCTTCGTTTATACGAAAAATTGCTCGAAGGTTCCATGCTTGGTGGCCAAATGGCCGGCGGCGGCGTTGGTGTTGCGGTTAAAGAAGGCTTGATCCTTATTCACTGCACTATAGATATGGAGCATGCCGTTCCTGCAGCGCTACGTGCCTTTGCACCACTATATGTTGAAACTGTCGAAAAGTGGCGTAAAATTTGTGCAGAAATTTCTGAAGGTAGAGATGATTCAGCTAAATCGACATCGCCATCTTCACAGCAATCCATTGGCGGAAGACCTGCTCACGGCGGTCCTGGTGGATTTATCAAGATCTAAGGCGAAGCTAGTTCTGTTTTTTGACTGGAATTCGATCCATTAATAACGGATCGATTTCATTCATAGGCTTCGTGATTTCATCCTCTGTTTGTATACATGATGGTGGAGTTCATTCAGCATTCTTAATGCTGATTGGGCCTGGCCCATTCCAAGAAATTTATATTTAATCAGCCATTTCACTCGGAAAGGAATCCTTATGATTATTGTTGAACTCGCAGGGCATCTCGGTACAGACCCTGAAGTGCGTTTTAGCCCCTCAGGCCAGAAGATTACAACCTTGCGCATTGCTACAAACATTCGCCGTCAAGGTAAAGAAGAAACTGTCTGGTGGAAAGCGGTTATTTTTGGCGACCATTTGGATAAAATGATCTCCTACCTTAAAAAAGGCAGCGCTATTATTGTATTTGGAAAAATGAATCCTCCAACTATCTACAATGATAAAGCCGGTCATCCACAAGTTTCATTGGAAATTGTTGCTTCCATGATCGAATTTAATCCTTTTGGTAAATCTGATCGCGCAGGCGAGCCGGGTGCACAATCTCAATACGGCGATCAAAGGCAACAGCCAAATCGTCCTATGAACCTCGAGGCGCCATCTTTTGCAGCCCCTTCATACAGTTCATCTCCAACCTACGAGTCGCCAGCGCAATTCTCTCCCCCGCAACAACCTCCTTTTGTACACAATACCCCCCACTCGAATGCACCGAACCATCAAGACCAATTTCCTGAAGAAGATAATTTGCCATTTTAACGATTAGTGCACCGTGGGGATAACACCCATGGGGCATATATACTGCCCTCAGCTCAATAATTTGGGCAACGCCAAAGCTCTCGCGATTGAGCACATTTAAAAGGCCCGGTATTATACAATAC
>JACCVN010000381.1 GCA_013698165.1 Parachlamydiaceae bacterium
GTGCTGGGATGTAAAAATAATGCATAAAACAATTAACCAATTAAAGTCCTAATGAGGTACTTGCATAAGTCCGATAGCAGGGTATGCGGCTAAAAATGTAGCCTGCAGCGTCTCGCAGCAGGCGTTAAGACGAGCAAGAGACTTACATGTACGCTTCGCTAACTCCTGCTGCGAGACGCTGCAGGCTACAAGCTGCGGCCGCATCCCGCGGCTATTGGACTTATAAAATACCTCTTATTGTCCTTATTGTCCTTCGTTGATAATTAGTTCACTTTTTGCAAAAAGCTGAATAGCTTTTGCCATAAATTCTGGCAACTTAGGATGGTAAACCTCATAGGCTTTCCGCAGTTCACTCTCTACAATAAACTTTCCATGGCTAGAATAAGATTCTCTAGTCGGAGTCCAAAATTTTGAGAGCCATTGATGATGGCGTTTGACTATATTTTGAACCTCTATGGAAGACACCTTCGATGCTTTTTTAACTTCATTTGTCATGTCCTTACAAATTTCATCGAATTCTTTGCCCGAAATATCCCACTCTTGCTTTGACCAGGCTTTGGTATTCTTTTGGCTTTCGACAATTGCGGGTTTAACGATATCCCCAAAGCGTGCGACGAGTTGTTTCTCATACACAGCTTGTTTTTCCTTGTTAAATCCGTAGTAAATTTCTGAATCTTTCAGTTTTTTGCTACCCTGTAAATGCTCTATTGTTTTGTCAATGGTCTTTACAAGTTTTCGAGTCCGTTCTATGTCTTTCAATAATACTTGGCGATGAGAACTTAAAGCGACAATCTTATTGAAATCACTTCTTTCCAATAGTTGATGAATCTGCTTCAGCTCAAAACCCAGCTCTCTAAAAAATAGAATTTGCTGAAGGGTCATGAGCTGCTCTTCTTCATAATATCGATACCCATTGGATCCATGATAAGCGGGTTTAAGAAGTCCCAACTCATCATACCAATGCAAAGTACGGACACTGACTCCGGAAATTTTTGCTAACTTCGTAACTGTGTAAGCCATTGCCATTCTCCTTTAATATCTCTTTGATTTTAAAAGATAACCCAATACTAAAGAATTACGTTACGTCAGGGTCAAGCGACTTTTTTTATTTCTTATGCGAGAGAAAGCTAAAGCTTTTTACAGTGTGAATAATACAGCGTTCAAGAAGTGATCAGAAGCTGTTTTACGTTCAGATAACCGACGATTAAATAGCTCTGACATCAAATAGGGATCCACAACATTCCCCTCTTCGTCATACACCCCAGCTTCCCTAGTGCTAAATATGATTTTTAAGCCTTTAAGAAAAATATGGTCGAGAGCATTAGGCTCAACGGAAATTATTCCATCTTTTTCTTCAAGAAGTGCTTTAAAACTGTCCAACACATGGCCTAAAAAAGTTGAATAGGCAATCGAGGATGAACAATAAAAGGGGCCATCACGATAGTCTTTGCATCCGATAAATGGGCCATGCTTCTTGAGGTCTTGAATATATTCATTTCCTCCATCACCTACGAAAGCGTTTAAATCGCCTCCACAAACGAAGGGCAGGTTGTCATCAGCAATAAACTTCTGGACAAATTGAGATGTACTTTCGACATTTCTCTCATACAAATTTTCTTGCACCAGATAGTCTGTATGAATAGTAAAAATCGCAAAATGGTGTTGATCTTTTTTGTGCACAACTTCAACACCCAATATCCTTCGCAATGATCCTGATACACTGGGAAGAGACTCATGTTCGACACGCACAACTTGCAATTCTGGGGATAAAGCAAGGGTGGCTGTAAAGCTTAAAAATTCGCCTAAGATTTTTTCTTCTCCGGAGTTTCTGGTTTCTTCACCGGTAGTCGTATTATAAGAAATCCAGTTCAAGTTAGGAAATGCACTTTTTAAATCTTCCAACGACTTGGGAGTTACCTCTTGAAGAGCTAGAAAATATGGAGAATTGGGAGCCAGTTCTGTAACTTTTTGAATAGACTGTTTCAAAGAAACTATCCGATGATCCCAACGATTACTTTCAGGAAGGTTTAGCTTTTTTCCCCTTTGGATAGCAGCTTCTAATAGCAAAAAAAGGCTCTTTTGATCTTGATGATCAAAATAGTTCTTCTTGCAATGCGCCAATTCTTTTTCAGGATCTTGATAACAGCTCGTCAGAGCATGATGTAAAATGCCATAGCGCTCTTTTATCAGAGGACGATCTTCATTTTGCATCCTTTCCCAGACGATCTCGGCTTTCCTAGTATATTTTGGAATAACAAAGTTCTTTAAATGATTAAGCGCTAAATCAAAAGCATCATTCAAAGTACGGCCCTTTTGAATATTGTCCATGACTTGTTCAGCAAACAAACCCTCCAAAACAGTGATGGACGTTCTCCCTAAAAAAAATGGGGCTGTTCTAGAGAACTGTTTATCAGTAAATGGAAAAGCTTCTTCACTATTTCGCACCCATGCACTGAGAATGTTTTGTTCTTCAATCTGGAGTTCTTCTGGATATAACACATTGTAATAAAGACCCAATATAGCTTGTGAGCCTTTGTAATGAGGCGGATTTTTTTGAAAAAAATGGAAATTCCCCGGCTTGATGTAGCTATCGATGAGATCAGCTTTCTGATCAGCTTTTTTAGATGTGGCAAGCTTAGGTGAAGGAAGCAAGTTATCCACTTTTTTGCTCATATTTGATGTTTCTGACATTGGTAAACTTGCAATAAATTAGGTTAAAAACCGATAAAACCAGAACACTCATAGTAAATCAATACTTTATCTTAAAAAATTGATTCGTCGGGATTTTACCTTCCGCGAGCTACCCTTTCGGCTTGCTCATCGCTGAGTTTTAAAATCTGAGCTGCTTGATACCTGAGAAGATCTCCGGCGATGACATTAAATCCATTCCTTCTGGCGACATCAGCAATATCCTCAAAACTTTTTGCTGTAAGTAACTGAATATGAAAGGATTTTTCCTCTTTAATTTTAGTAATAAGCAATTGAAGAGAACTGTCAGATGTTTGCTCTGAATATCCCCAATGATTTATTTCTATCAGCCAAAAGCCTGCACTATCTAAATATCCTTTGCCCCCTCTACCCCATTGCGCCCCTGTTTTAGCTTTGTTTCCCGAAGCTACAGTATTTAGCTCATCCTCTGGAAGCGACATCACTCGGCCAGCCTGTGCGCGTAATATGTCAGCTCCAGAAATTTGAAATCCCATCTCTTGTGCTATCACAGCGACGTCCGCAATTTCTTTTGTCACATATAAGCGCTCTTGCAAGGCTTTATCAGCTGTAATCTTAGCAAAAAAATTGATAAGCTCCTGTGACATCTATTTTTTCTCCTTTTTCTTTATTCATTAACAATTACAAGGATTGCTGCGCCATTTGCCTATATAGAGAATTTTGTACCCAATGCAGTAACCAACGAGGAGAATCCCTACAATCTCTCGATTTAGAGTCTGCAATGGAATAACCTTCAGAAATATAGACTGTTAAAGCCAACAGTTTCCATCTCGTCATAACAATCCTGGTACCTGCATCAAGGTTATTCCAAGGCACATGGTTAAAAGCATCAATCAATTTGCGTAGATTTAGCTGATTAATGCCATACTCAGTAAAGCCCCATTTTACAAAATTATCGTTATTTACACTCTCGTACTCACCCTCAAAGTTTTTCTCTCTAACTTTAATTATTCCAGCATTCTCATTAGGCAAAGCCTTAAAAAAAGGCTGCAAAAGATGATAATTGCAATTGAAAGGCAAACTGAATGTCGTCGCATCATAACCGTATCTTGGACAATCTAAAGAGTCATCATTTTTAAAATAGGTCCACTTAAGATCGGCTAACTCTGTATATACTTTTTTGAATTCGTTGCTTTGCTGCTGAGAAAGATTGCTCAACCCTAATGAAGTGAAAAAACTAAAAGTAGGATCCATTTTTGCATTCCATTCACTGGCTCCAACTGTAAAACAAGATCCAATGATAATGCGCATCATAATCGTTAATGGCGCCAGTATTGCGAATGAAACTCCCGCATCAATTAATGTATTTCCAAAGACAGTACTTACCTGGGATGTAAGCTCCTGTAGTTTTTTGTCGCCTGAATTGTCAATGTCGGAAGCTATTAAAGGATGAATCTCCTTTTGGACATAACAAAAAGCAACTTTTCCAATAAGCAAAATGCTGCGAGCCAAATTGACAATTGCCCCAACCGGAGCCAAAAGACTTATCGTAGCAGCAGCTAAAAGATATCTACTGATCTTCTCAATCGGATAGATTATCTTTTGCACAAGGGAAATGGGCTCAGGTTTAAATGTCACATCAGCGATAGCTTGTAAGACACTTTTTCGCAGTTTATCATTAGAATTCAAGGGGGTTTGTGAAATGACAACCGGGACAAAATCAGGCTTTCTAAAGTATTCTAACCCACCGGCAACAAAGGAACCGTTTATTATATTCATATATGTGCTCTCCAAAAATGGCCACAAAATAATACTGTCAAGGTAAAATCTCAAATTCTAGCATTCATATGTTAAGATAATATAAATCAACGAATTCTCATTGCCTTTACTCGACTTTATGACTTTTAAGGGGGCGCTAGACGCAATATTTTGAACCAAAGCGATTTATAATCCATACTCCCAACTCGATTTTATAAACCGCTATGAATCAAAATATTGCATCTAGCATTGCATCTAGCACCCCTAAAAAATCATAAAGTCGAGATTATAGGATCGTAAACCTCGTTATGCGAAGTTTCCCCAGCTTTGATCTGCTCTTCAGGAATTCCCCATCTTCTTTTCCTTTGTGATTTAATTTCTCGGTAATACTTTAAATCTCTTTGGGTATAGTGATTTATCCGCAATAAATTCACACTCACATAAGCACTAAAAGCACCTTCGATCTTCTCCTTATTTTCGCTAACAGCATGGGTGTCTTTATATATGAAAAAATGAGGGTTCACACATGCTCTTACCTTTTTGGGTTGCACGATTGATTTCACATGTTTGTTTCCAATATAATCAAGAGGAGATCTATAGAGTAAATAACGTCTTATATTTTCCAATGGGGGAATTTCTTCTATATTGCTAGTGCCATAGATAACCCAATTTATGCAGACGCCACCAAAAGATTTAAATTCTTTAAGGATTATTCTCAAATCTCCACATGGAGAAAATAAAAATTCATCTGTATCTAAAAAAGCGATCCATTTTGACCTTGCCTTTTGCTTTCGGATACAATCAAAATATGCAGAACACTGGATATGATTCCACTCTTCTATGCTGCTATATTTGTAATTCCAATCATTGATTTCAACTAACCCACTTGAAACATAAGGCTTTAAAATAGACTTCCAATCATCCGCACTTCGATTATTATATAAAATGAAATGTTCTACTCCTTGCGACTTATGGAATTCAATCCATTCCGGAAGGTATTTTGCATCATTTTGAAATATGCAGCATATGGATAAATTGTGAATATTTTCTTCTGCAAATCCAGTTGAAGCTAGAAACAATAATAGTATCATATAGTATTTCATTTTCAAGAATTCTTAGTTTAAGTGGTTAGAAGGGTATTGCAGGCCATGGGCGGTGTTATTCACGTACTACGATTTTTCGAATCGATCGTTATGAACTCATCAGTGGCTTGTTTTTATTTGGCTTTTAAAATCAGCGTATCTTAAATATTCTGAATATTTCCCTAAACAGCTTATGTTTAGCATGCAAAGAACGTATAAACAAATGCAAAGTTCCTTTGCAGGGCTAATCTTTGCAAATGATTTTTTTGATCTCTCCCAGTGGAACACGCTTGCATAATACCAAAGCAATATATGTCGGTGCAATTATTAAATTAGATGCTTGAATTTATCCGTATATTTTCTTGCACAAATGAACACCTTTAGCCTGTAGAAGAGTTGAGAGTATTTGAAATGCGTATAAGTATTTAAGTCGCCATGTGTTTATCTTGATGCAAATTTTGAATCGACTTGGAGGTTTAAATTGTGTATTGTTTGTGGTAAATTCAATTAACTTAGAGGCAGCTATGAACAGTGTATGGA
>JACCVN010000382.1 GCA_013698165.1 Parachlamydiaceae bacterium
ACCCTGAATTTATCCATAAATTTATTAATTTTTACAGAGAATGCCTTGGCAGATTCACCTTTTGAGAGCCCATCAATGAATTTGGAAACATCAGATTGTGTTTCGGAGATAGTTTCCTCATCGGCACCTTTCATCAACGTGTTGATAACAGGAATTGCGAGAACTTTTGCACAGCCGGCAGGATTTGTAGCAACAGCATCTCGCACTTCACCCATATTGATTTTGCTGTATCTTGACTTGGCTGAAACTGAAAAGGCTTGGCCTAATTCAGCCGAAGACATTTTGGAATTATTCAATGCATTAACGTTGTGAGCAGTTACGGTAGGAGATCGTAAGATTGCTTTAAACCGGTTTGATAAAGAGTTTGAAATAGAAGGAAGCAATAAACTTTTATTTTCAATAAATTTTGGATCGATCATTTGATGAGTTAACATTTGAAGACGCTTTTGGCCCTCTACAGTGAGGGGAAGTTGGCGTAGATCGATTTTTTTTAATAGAGAAATCACTATTGGTGTGATTTCAATGCCTCCACGGATTTGGCGACCGGATTTAATTTCCTCCTTAATTTGAGCTTCGATGATCCCCTCAAAGCAGAAAGGTAACAAATTTTCACGGTCACTATCAGAAATGAAAATACGCCATTCAGCGGATTTGAGATTGGGATCTTTTAATTGCTGTTCAAAAAAACGACGGCAACCAATGACTACAGCGTCTTCTGAGTATAGAAATTTGCTCATGATTGAAGAACCAACACCTAGAGTAGAAATCATATCTGTGAGACGTTCAGGATTAAAAGGCTGAATAATGATGGAACTTGGAAGTTCATTTACAAGCCGGTCAGCCAGTTTAGAGGCCGCAGAGCCTTTATTGTATTTTTCATACGCGACTTTAGTGAATTCCTCTTTCCATTTTAATTGATTGGCTTTTTCAACATTAGTAAGCGGCTTTTCGACCGGCAACTTTCTTTCTATGGTAATGTTAGCTTCTAAAACTGTTGTAGGGGAGGTTTTTTGAGGCAGCTGACGGACAGCATCTAAAAGATTTTCAAGACCCCCGGCATAAAAATTAGATTCTTGCAAAATAATTTCAATCGAGTCTAATAGCAAGCTTTCCAGTTTTTTAGTATCAACGTCTTTAACTTTGTCACTACCGAGGTCTGAGAGATATTGAAGTAAGGGATCGTGTCGATTGATGTCGTGACGGTTGGCTAAAATAGTCGCAATTTTGATCCCTATGACAGAAATCTCTTTAGAATTGACCCTAAGAATTTTCATGAAGTCCAACTGTTGTTCAATTCCTTGAATTATTGGATTTTCATCGGCATCAGGATTTGTTTTTCTATATTCAGCGATAAGTTTTTCAGTCATTTTGATTTGCTTCTTGAGACCGTAATTTATCAGCTTAGGCGTTATTTCCGGGATTATTTGGTTTATCGCAATCTTTGTTATAAATTTCGGAGAGACAAAATCAAGAGCATTTATTATCGATCCACCAGCCTTCATTGGTAAATAAGCTTTGTGAAGGCTAGGAAATAAAACAGCTAACGGTGAAGCTTCTAGAGAAAATACAGAAAAATTTGGATCTTTCCTTTCATTTTGTGCTGCAAGAAATAATGGGATAAGTTTTGAAAGTAGAATTCCAATCAAGCCAGTTGGTTCTTCATCAGGGGATTCTGAACGAATTTGTTCAATTTCTTCCAAAAGGATTTTAATAAGATCTTTTGTAGAAATTTCGATTCCCATTTCAAGCGCTTGTGCAATAGGGCCTGCTTTTGCAATTTTTGAAAATTGGGAGTTCATTTTTGCAGCTAATGTAGCACTGCTTTTATCATGAGCAAGATTGTTTAGAAGGTTATCAATATTTTGATTGATCGAATGAATTGCTTTTTGATCTCCCTTACCAACGACTGCTGTGACAACAGGTTGAAGTAATTCTCTGGCACAACGGGTAGGGTTTTCTGTCATCGCACTGGTAATGTCCCCAAAATTCATCAGTTGATAGAGATTAGCTTGATGCTCAATAAAGGCTTTTTCGAGAGTTTCTAGAGGGTACTCATGATTATTTAATGAATTAATATCGGCGCATTCCAAATCTTGCAACATGGGCCTAAATTTTGCTTTCACCATCGGGTCAGAAAGTCCTTTTCCGAGGGCAAACGCAGGATCCAAAGAGATTTTCAAGAGGCTGTCTAGTCTTTGCTGGCCGGCAGAATTTAAGGGCAATTGCCGATTTTTGATTTTTCGAAATAGGAATAGTGCATCATTGAGCTTATCGTGTTTATCTCCTGCCCCCACTTCAATAAGAGCATCAAAGCAGTAAGGTGTTAATTCCTCGTATGATTTTGGACTTTGAAGAGAGACATGATTATCTCGCAACTCTTGGAAATAAAGGCAGATTCCAATAGCCACCACATCTTGAGGGTAGTTATTTTTATGAATAAATTCACGTCCTCTAACCGTCACTTCTTCAAGCATCTCAAACTCATGATTGTTAACTGGGCCAAGGTTCCTAGCGTTCATTGTATTAACTAACGTAGAGGCAAACTTTTGATCAACGCTACTTTTACTATACTTTTCATTGATAGAATTTAAATATTTCTGATCCCACCCTTCAAAAGGCAATAAGTGCCCATAACAAAAAGGGAGCAATTCATCCCTCTTACCCTTATCTGTTAAAGAGGTGGGGCTTTTAACGAGTTTTTGATTTTTACGCTGTTCTGCAAAGAAATGGAAACATCCTTTTCCGACAGACTCTAATGCGTAATGATCCTCTTTAATAAGGTTCAGGCCCGAATTAGCAATCTCTTGTAAATTCTTTAACTCTTGAGCGGTTAGAGGGCCGCTAATTTCCCTATGCAAGTTAAATTCCGTTTTGATGTGAAAGGCCAAATTCATGAATTGTTGGTTATCTTCAAACCCTTCTGTAAAACTCTTTTCCCATTGATCCATGGCTGTCATATAAGAAATACAATGAGGGAGAAGAAGTGCCGCTTTGCCGGAATCTAAATAAGCGTCAGGACCCTTTACCAATTGATTTTTGTCTTTCTGCTCTTGTAGGTAACTTAAGCATCCTTGGGCAATTTCAGGGAGTGACTTTTCTTTGTTGGAATCGAAATCATTTTCTAGGAGTTCTTCACCGGCGATGATCACATTTTTTAAAGCCTTAATCTCTTCGGGATTTGGGGGGCCTACAAATAATGGAGCAAACGTCTTTATGTAAATGGAAGGATCAATAGGCCTATCCATAATGTTTCGCAAATCATACGGATTTTTCAAAGCTTCAATTAAATCGTTAGCCCAGGCTTTATGACATTTTTCTGCGTAATGGGGATTTGTTTTTTCCATTTCAAGGGCTTTAGTGAGCAATGCTCTCTCAAATAGAATATCATCAAATTTCCCGTCGTTGTCATACTTGTGTAGAAAATTATTACTTGGATTAAACAAAGTCTCTCTTGAATGAATTAGAGCTAGCCGAACTAATTGAGATTCATCAAAAAACTTGTATTTGTCATGAAAGGCCACAATAGATTTCATAAGAAACTTTACGGGGCCAATTTTACTCTCCATATTTCCTTCGACGAGGAATTTCTCTAAAAAAGGGCCGAAGGTGCCTTCGATCAATTTTTGCTTAGATTCTTCAGAGATAAAATCTTCTTTTGCAATGGAATTTCGAAGACTAAGGTATTCATTAAAACGCGATTGAATTGTCGCTTCTGGCATCCCTTTTTTAGCTAAAGTGAGATACGTTTGATGGAACTTCGGAAACAATTTATCGAATGCAGCTTCCGAAAGACGGTGATCTTTTATTAAAGTCTCTTTGAGTAAGCCGGAATTGGATAGTTTTAATTGTTCTTGTAAAAAGTTAAAGCTATCAGGATCAATGATCGGTAAGCTTTGTGTAATAATATGATCCGGAAGAGTTTCAGCTCCGGGACAGTGTTGAGTGATACTGTCATAAATCTTAATGATTAGATTGACATTTTCCAATTTCATGGTCTTTAACTTTTCTTCGTAGTGATTTAATAGGGTTTTAAGTAAATGAATTTTCCCTTCTGAATTTATGCTATCTCTTACTAGTGCCAGTTCAAAAAGAGCATTAAAGGCATCGGACTTTTTATCAATGTTATTTAAGTTGATAGTTTCAATTTCATCCAAATCCTTCCTAAGCTCAGAATCTACGGGGATTAATATTTTTAGCTTGCTTCTATCAATTAATATCTTCTCAAATTTGTGAAAAATTTGAGCAATTTCTTTTGGTTTTATATTCGAAGGAGGAACATAGAGGGCTGTTCCGTCGAGATGCTTTTCATTCAAAAGCAGAAGTTTGGCAGCTTCTCTTGAAACTTGAGTATCATTTCTTGATCCAGCACTGAGTGCCGCAGTTTGTATATTATGTTGTTTGACATGCCCTTTGGCTTCATTAAGCCAAGTATCTTTTCGGAAAAAATGTTTCAAAAGGAAAAGTTTGGGAGCGGAGATATCACCATGCTTTACTCGAAGGTAGAGAGTGGCTAGCTGAGCATTGCTGATTTTGTCTTGCCCTGGTTTTAATTGGGAAGTTTTTCTTATTAGGTAATTTTCTGCGATGGCATTCAAAGGCGAGTTAATTAAATAAAATTCATTCATGGCATCACCAATATAAAAGTTATCTTTTTAAAAAGATGAAAATACACCTCAATTATTTCAATTATAGATCAAATCTTATTAATAGGGCTATTATTTAGCGGTAATATGTGTTAGTGCTAAGAGAGATTTTCCAGTGTTCCTTCTCTAATAGAATTTTTATGGAATTAAAGTTGTGAATTTTATAAGATAAGATTCCATTAAGTTATAAATCATGAAACTCAAGTTAAGAATATGAAATTTTATTCAGTCTTATCATTTGTCGCCTTCCTTTTTAGTTTCTTCAATCCTCTCCCCTCAAAAGAGGAGAAATCACACTCCTTAAAATTTTTCAGCCAATCAATGTCTTTTTCATCAAAAATAGTGATGGGCAGTAATGTCAGTATGAAATTAGGAGAGTGGTTTATTGGTTCCAATGAAGTATTGGAATCGCTTATTTGGAAAAATCAAACACATGGAACGCGAACAAAGGGCCTACGGCTAACTTCTCTTCTGCTTGCTGCCAGGGCAGCTGTTGAGCCCTTAAATGAGAAAATAATTGGAGAGGCAAAGGACTTGCTTTTAACCCAAAACTTCCGTAACATTGTGGCTTTAACCAGGATAGGCGGAGTGAAAACCATATTTTCCATTTGTGCTATGTTTTTTGGACTTCAAAATTGTTTTGGTCTTTCTCAATCCACTGATTCCAAATATCTATTTGATGAACATCGCATTCGCTACCAATTGGTAGCTCAAAATCCTCAGGGGGAAAAGACATTAAACTGGTTGTTTATTCCTGGAGGTCCTGGCTGTGATTCTTCTTCTTTATTAGACCTTGCCCAAATGCTCGAGCTTTCTGGGTATGTATGGCTGATCGATTTTCCCGGAAACGGCAGCAATACGGAAGGAATCTCTGCAGATTATGATTACAATGAATGGTTTGATCTGATGATTCCCATGGTAAAGCGTTTTGAAAACCCGGTGATTGTCGGAGCTTCTTGGGGAGGGATTATCTCTCTTTTAACTCCAGAATTGGAAAACCATTTAGTTGGATTTGTGGCTTTAAGCTCGACTCCGAAGTTATTTCTGGAAGCTGCCGCCCAGTGTGCTAAAAAATACAACTTACCCAACTTCGAACCGCTAATGCAAACGTTCATCCAGCATCCTTCCCAAGAAACATTTGATAAAATGTTGGATTCTTGCATTCCCTATTATTTCTACAAAAAAGAATCGCTAGAGAAAGGAGAAAATTTACTTCGTTCGATTGCTTTTTCCTTTAGACCGGCAATGTGGGGCTTGGATAAACTTGTTTCAAGCAACTATTCAGCAACATGGATCCCAGAAAAAGTTCCTACCCTCATTTTAGGTAGCGAATTTGATTGGATGACTCCTTTCGAGCTTTTCCAAAATGATCCTCGCTTTTTGCGCCACAATATTGAATTTTGCGAAGTCAAAGAAGCCGGACACTTTAGTTGGATCGATAATCCGTCTGAAGTCAAGACTGCTTTTGAAAAATTCTCGGCCAGATTAAAACCTTAGCATAGAAGCAATCTTTTTAGACTCTGTGGCAACAGATGGAATAATCCAATCCCATTGAAGGCAAATTATACCAAAGTTGAGGATAATTAGGATCAGGACCCAACACCCACTTTAAGCTGTTGAAAATTCTGACAGATATTTTTACCAAGATCTTGTAGGAATTCTTGGCATTTGAAATTTTATTGCCAATTTAAACAAAACGGATAGGAATTATGAACTTCACAACTCTTTTGTCAGAGGCGACGACTCTTTTCATTATATGTTTTTTCTTCTCTTTGCATTTTCTTGTTGGAGAAGAGCATATGTTACAAACAAATCAAAAAAATCGTTCTCAAGAACCAAAACTTCCTTTTCCTTACTTTGTAGAAGAAGTCAGTTATGGAGATATCGAAATATCACTTTCAGGAACTCTGACATTGCCTATAACAACCGGACCATTTCCGGCTGTCATACTCATTCATGGTTCTTCACCTTTAGATCGCGATGAAACAATGTTTGGTCATAAACCTTTTCTCGTGTTGGCAGATCACTTCACGAGGCATGGTATAGCAGTGCTCCGCTTTGATAAGCGCGGCGTCGGAAAATCCACTGGAATTTATGATAACGCAACGATAGAGGACTTTTGTGATGATGTTGCTAAAGGTGTCGAATACTTGAAATCGAGACCAGAAATTATTAAAAACCAGATCGGTCTTGTTG
>JACCVN010000399.1 GCA_013698165.1 Parachlamydiaceae bacterium
TTTGAAAAATGCATTTTCAACCCTTCAATCTAGCGGAAAACGATCTGATATTCCTTTTCTTATTTTATTTTCAATGTTTTGGGTATTTTTGGTCATTGCACTCATGCAGCCGGAAAAAGTTGATCAATTCAAACAGGTGAAAAATAAAGGGTATGATCTCATGCTTGCTGTAGATATTTCGGCATCGATGAAAGCATTAGATTTTTCAACAAAAACAAGGAAGATCAGTCGTCTTGATGCAACTAAAGAGGTGGTTGGCAAATTTGCTCTCGGTAGACAAGGGGATCGTGTGGGCCTTGTCACTTTTGGTGAAAGCGCATACCTTCATGTCCCTCTGACCTTGGATACCATGGCGGTAAGCCACATGTTAAATGACACCGTTTCAGGCATGGCTGGTAATGCGACAGCTATTGGCGATGCAATTGGACTTAGTGTCAGAACTTTACGTGAACGTCCTGAAGGCTCTCGCGTCCTTGTTTTGCTGACAGACGGGGAAGATAATGCCAGCAGCATTCCTCCGATGGAAGCTGCAAAACTTGCTAAGCAGTATGGGATCAGAATCTACACAATTGCTGTAGGCACGAATGGGCAGAGCTCACCCTTTAATGGTTTTGGAGGAGGGCGTCCTTCTATAGATGAAAAGCTGTTAAAAGAAATTGCTAAACTCACTGGTGGGAAATACTTTTTGGCGACTGATAAAATGGTTCTTGAGTCTGTTTATGCCAAGATCGATGAGCTGGAAAAAACGGAGTCTGAACAATCGATATTTATGATCCGTGAACCCTACTTTTATTACCCTTTGAGTATTGCCATGCTGCTTTTACTATTAATGGCATTGTACCAGTTATTATTCCGGAGATTGGCCCATGGATCTTAATGATTTCCACTTTACACATCCTTTATGGTTTTTGTGTGCAGTTGCGATCCCATTAGTATGGATTGTTTACTATCTCTTTTCGGGGAAAAGGAATCGTTTTTCAAGTCTTGAAAAGCATATTGACGCGCATTTGCTACCCTATTTATTGATAAATAGTTCTGCCAAGAAGAAATCATTTTGGAAAGCATTACTTTTATGGTCAATTGTCTGGACTTTTCTTACGCTTGCACTTGCCGGACCGCGATGGAGCTTTCGAGAAATGGAAACGTTTTCTCAGGATCAAAGCCTTGTTATTTTGCTTGATTTATCAGAATCGATGAATGCAACAGATGTCAAACCTTCAAGGCTTATTAGGGCTAAGCAAAAGATGGAGGATCTTTTGAAAATTTCCAAAAGTGTGAAAATCGGACTCATTGCTTTTGCTGCAGATTCACATATGATTGCTCCCTTAACAGATGATTTGGAAACGATTCGTCATTTGCTTTCTTCACTTGATACTGAGTTAGTTTATATACAGGGGAGTCGACTTGCCCCTGCACTAGATATGGCTGCCACAATGTTGGATGCAGAACCCGGAGATAACAAAGCTCTTTTGGTAATCAGCGACGGTGGTTTTGAAGACTCGAGTGCCATCATAACAGCGAAAAATTTGGCAGCAAAGGGGATTGTCATCAATTCCATGGGTATAGGGACAGTTGAAGGTACTCATATGTATAATGGAAAGAAGAGTTCAAATATCAATGGGTCGCCATTCGTTACTAAGCTAGAAACTGAGAGGCTTAAAGAAATCAGCCATGTGGGTAATGGACGCTATCTTGATGGGCATTATTCTGATCGCGAGGTGGTGATGATCCTCGATGATCTTTCGAAGAAAGCTGATAACCAGTTGAAAATTGGAAAAAAGAATCAATTTTGGGATGAGCATTTTTACCTATTGATATTACCGATATTGCCGATAACTCTTTGGTGGTATAGGCGAGGATCTCTTTTTGCAACTATTTTCGTCGTTTTCACTTCTTTGCAACTCCATGGCGGTACTGCGAACGATTATTTTATGAACTCTGAGCAGCTCGGAAAGCAAGCGTTTGATGAAGGCAATTATGAATCGTCAATCGATGCTTTTCAAGATCCCTATAGAAAAGGGGTGGCTTGCTATAAGGCGAAAAAATTTGCGGAAGCAGAAAAAATGTTCTTACAATCGAACCGCTCAGATGTAGCCACTCAAACTAACTATAACCTAGGGAATGCACAGGCCCAGCAACAAAAATACAAAGAAGCGATTGCAACATACAAAAAGATACTTAAAAGCTGTCCGGAGCATATAAAAGCTAAGGAAAATCTTGAACTCGTAAAAAAATTACTCAAACAGCAAAAACAAAATGACTCTAATTCGGATAATTCTGATCAGCAGGATGATTCGGAAGAAAATGATTCTGATAATAAAGAAGGGAGTAAAGATAATAAGGATTCCAAAAATTCCAAAGATAAAAACAAATCTGAAGATAATCAGGATTCCCAAAAGGATAAGGACTCTGACCAAAACGAAGATCAGCAGAATTCCGAAGACAGCGGTGAATCAGATAAGAATGAAAATGAAAATGAAGACTCCGAAGGTCAGCAGGAAAATCAACAGGAAATGGAACAGTCTGAATCAGATCAAAAAGATCAACAAGAGTCTAAAGCAATGAGATCGCAAGAAGATCAAGATGCTGACCAATGGCTAAATCAAATTGAGAATGATCCCAAAACATTTCTTAAAAACAAATTTTATATCGAATCAAAGAGAAACGGTACAAAGGAAGGTATTGACCCATGGTAGCCAGACTGTTTTTTTTATTTTTTTTGGTCCCGCTTATCCTTTTTT
>JACCVN010000408.1 GCA_013698165.1 Parachlamydiaceae bacterium
AATCTCATCAAAGTTCTAAAGATATTGGAAAAACTTTAAATGTCTCAGACAAAATATGATTTTTTGATTGTGGGGGCAGGTGTTTATGGCTCGGTGTTTGCTCGCGAAATGACGGACAGAGGTAAGCGCTGTCTCGTTATTGATCAACTTCGTCACGTGGCCGGTCATTGCTATACCGAAGAGCGCGAAGGTATTCACTTGCATGTTTATGGGCCGCATATTTTTCATACCGATCGTGAAGATATCTGGAAATATGTCCAAAAGTTTGCACGTTTTACACCTTATTGCCATCGAATTAAAAGTTTCTATCGAGATAAGATTTATTCATTTCCGATCAATCTAAGCACTCTGAATCAACTTTGGGGCGTTAATACACCTGATCAAGCTCGGATGCTGCTTGAAACCAAAAAAATCCCCTTTGCTAATCCAGCAAATATGGAAGAATGGGCGCTTTCACAAGTTGGAGAGGAAATTTATAAAACATTTTTCCATGGTTACACCACGAAACAATGGGGTAAAGATCCCAAAGAGCTTTCACCATCAATTTTAAAACGATTGCCCATCAGACTCTCTTTTGATGACACATATTATAACGATAGATTCCAAGGCATTCCTGAAGAGGGCTACACCCATTTGTTTAAGCGTTTGCTTGACGGCATTGAGGTAAGGCTGAACGAAAATTATTTTGATAAAAAAATAGAGTGGGATCGACTGGCCAAAACAATTGTATTTACGGGTCGCATCGATGAATTTTTCGATTATAAATATGGTGAACTGGGCTATCGGTCACTTCGGTTTGAAAATCAAATTGTCGATATTCCCGATTATCAAGGAACTTCTGTCATGAACTATCCCGACGCACGCGTGCCTTTCACAAGGATCACAGAATATAAACATTTTCAATGGCATAAATTTCTAACTACTCCGTTGCCTTACACTTTGATTTCTAAAGAATTCCCCGATACGTGGAATCGCGATAAAACGCCCTACTATCCTGTTAATACTGCAGAGAACGATCAGATCTTTGAAAAATATCGAAAAGAGGCAGAGCAGTTAAAAAATCTCATTTTTGGTGGACGGTTGGCTGAATTCAAATATTATGATATGCACCAAGTGATTGGATCAGCGCTTGCAAAAGTTGAGCAGTTGAGCCAAACAGTATTTCCCGAATTGAAAAAATAGTTATGCATCGTTATCTTGTAACTGCAAGCATACTCGACATGGCTGAATCTGGCTTCAAAAGGAATGACACATAGTATTACCCCTTTATGCATTAACCATAACGGCATAACCTTAATATGATTGCAAAAAGTGCTTTTTTAAATACTTGTAAAGAGTTTGCCTACAAAATTCGTAACTGCCGCAATTCAGCCATCCATTTGGGAGATAATCTTGTCTTGGGAGAAACAGTTATGGGATCCCCCATTATTATCGATAGCCGCCATTACAATAGCCTAAAACTGCTCTATCTTCCCCCTCCAAAAGAAATTGCAGTGATGAGCTATCTTTTCCATTACATTAAGCCTACAATGAGATGCCTCGATATAGGTGCAGGCACCGGATATTATTCGATGGTTTTAGCAAAGCTAGTAGGCCCAAAAGGACAAGTTTTTAGTTTTGAAGATGATGAAGGCTGCTATCGGCTCCTGAAAAGAAATGTCAAACTAAATGCCTTTACTTCCATTTGTGGAGTCAAGAGGCCTACAGGTATCGATCAATATCTTGACAGCCATAAGAACAGTATTAACTTTGTCCATATTAGCTCTGAGTCCAATCTTGCAAACATCTATAGAGATATGCAAATCACTGTTAGGTTGAACCCATCCATTCAAATACTTTGCCATATTAACCCTGAGCTACTTTTGAAAATGCCCTCATTATATGAACCGTTCTTTCAAGCTGTAATTAGTGATGGGTTTGAAGGTTATCTTTTTCCTTCTCTAAATTCACTCGACTCCAAAGAACAGCTGACAGAAGACCCTTCAGTTAAATTTCTATTACTATGCAAAGGCTCTCTCTGGACTGAAATTCAGGACGCCGATGGATAAATTAAAATACCGTAAAAATTGCTCCCTTTTTTATGGATTCTTAAAAATAGGTCGTGGAGGGATCTACATCGGTGATAATACCGTCTTATGCGGCAATGTTTCCGGCCAACAAATTCTCAGCGATATACGCCATTCTCGTTCTCTTCAAATTTCTTTTAAGCCTCGACCTGTGGACATGGGGGTCATGGCATTTCTATATCATTATATTAAAGGAGGAATGGTCGGGGCAGAAATTGATGCTGGCTGCGGTTTCTACTCGATATTTCTGACTTCCCTAGTGGGGCCAAACGGTAAAATTTACAGCTTTGAACCTATTCCGGAATGCTATGATCTGATTGTTCGAAATACTCAGATGAATGACGTCCATAACGTGGTTCCTATTAAAAAAATGGTTTTAGACGGTTTGAAAAATGTAAAGCAAAAATATTTTGATGTTAATTACGAATTTTCCTTTTCACCTCCTGAAGGTTATTTAAAAAAGGAGAGTATTGCTGAAGCGACAACTCTGGATGAATATCTTAAAGTCGCTGAAGAAACTCTACTGGATTTTTTGATCATCAATAATGAGGCAGAGCTTCCACTTATTTGGAAGGGCATGTCAGATACTCTTGACGGTAGTTTAGATATAAAAATCGTGTGTAAATTTAACCAGCATAGCCTTAAATTACATGGCCATGATCCCGAAGCTTTTTTAAATCAGGTAACAGAACGAAAATTCAAAATCTATTTAGTTCCAACGCTTGAACAAGTCTCTAAAGAGAAACTTCTATGCACCTCTGTTGAAAGAACCGTGGTGCTATCCAGGAATGAGCTGTAGCCTGCAGTGTTCTTGCGGCAAGAATCAAAATGTAGCCTACTACATCTCGCAGTAGGAATCAGACCATATTTTATATGCCTCAAAAACCGCTAAAGGGTATAATTTAACATCTAAGCACCATAAAATTTAGAGAATTGATGACACATAATAGGAATGCCCCTTTAACCATTGTTGTAATTGGTGGCGGAGCAGCCGGCTTTTTTTCTGCCATTGCAGCTGCAAGAGCAAATGGAGACCACAAAGTGATCTTGCTGGAAAAATCAAGGCAGCCTTTAACAAAAGTGCGTATCTCCGGAGGCGGGCGCTGCAATGTCACCCATTCTTGTTTTGATCCCGCCGTACTTGTTAAAAATTATCCGCGTGGCGGCAAGGCATTGCTAGGTCCTTTTCATCGCTTTCAGCCTACAGATACTATCGAATGGTTTAAATCAGAAGGTGTCGTCCTTAAAACAGAAGAGGATGGCCGCATGTTTCCAGTCACTGACGATTCCTCGACAATCGTCAACTGCCTGATCTCAACAGCCAAAAAAAGTGGTGTAGATCTCCGTTTAAGCTGTGGAGTCGAGGGCATCACTAAAAACGAAGCAGGCTTCATTTTAAATTTAGATGATGGGGAAAAACTACATTGCGATCGCTTAATTCTGGCTGCAGGCAGCAGCCCGAGAGCCTGGGAATGGTTAAAAATATTGGGGCACACGATTGTTCCCCCGGTACCTTCCCTCTTTACCTTTAATACCCCAACATCTCCTTTGCTATCTTTAGCGGGTATTTCTGTGCCTCAGGTGCGAGCTAAAATACAGGGAACTGCGCTTGAACAACTCGGACCTTTGCTCATTACGCATTGGGGCTTTAGCGGACCTGCAATCCTAAAACTCTCCGCTTGGGGCGCTCGTATACTGCAAGAGAAGCAATACCGCGCCACTTTGCTCATCGATTGGATGCCAGAAAAAAAACATGAATCTCTCAAGGCTGATCTTCAACAAATTAAATCGTCTTCACCGGCACGTTTGGTGGCTAATGAGAGCCCTGGAGAGCTCCCACGCAACCTTTGGAAAGCGCTTGTCGAAAAGGCTGGCATACCTACTGAAACTCGTTGGTCGGGACTGGCTAGCCAATCTCTTCAACGGTTGATTGAAGAGCTTAAAATTGGACATTTTGAAATCCAGGGCAAAAGTCAATACAAAGAGGAATTTGTCACCTGCGGAGGCATCGAGCTTTCCGAAGTCAATTTTAAGAAGATGGAAAGCAAAATTTGTCCCCATCTATATTTTGCAGGAGAAATTCTGGATATCGATGGCGTCACTGGCGGCTTCAACTTCCAAAATGCATGGACTACGGCTTGGATTGCGGGTCAGTCTTTGCTAGAAACAGGATAAATCATTAAGCTTTCGTCTGACTTAGGGATGAATCCCAATCAACCTTAAAATTTTTCCAATTTTCGTGAAGGCGTTGTTCTCTGAGAAGATCATAATTGCGAGGTTTTCCAAATGCGGCCATGTACGTTAAATTGTGGCTTTCGGCAATCTTTCTAGCCATTTTTTCTGCCCATTCCAGCGTTCTAAATGTGTTTTTGGTAGCTTTACAGACTTCCCTACTATAAATGATTACCGGCATCCATTTCTTTCCCATAGGACAAATTGAGACCACCGGTTCTTCCAAAGTTAAAGAAGCTTCCACAAATTTAGAAAATTTTAAACTTGGTTGCTTTTGTATCTCCAGGGCAGCATCAGGTTGTGATAAACATGCCTCACTCACAAATTTAATGTCATAATTTGGAGATTTTTGCCCTAAACGCGGATCAATTCTTACAGCAAACCATCGATTTCCAAGTAAAAGAGTACTATATATCGTGGGCATGATAGTCGTCATTTTGATCTCCAACTTTTTTCTTGAACTGCCATCGTTTTAGCATCCAGCGTAAAGATAATCTATACTGGACATAGCTCAATCTGAGAATTTGGGCAGTATATACACATTGCCTCATTTCATTTAATGCACAAAACATTCTTACATTTCTAAATTAAAAGAAAATTTTTTGAAGGCCTACGCCGCCAAAATAGAAAATCGCACCAAAAGCAATAAAACAGATTAGTGCAAGGACATATGCAACAATCACAGCAACGCCATCGTCCTCGAGCAGGCCAAGGCCAAGAAGGCAGATCGGAATAGCTGTCAGCATATTTGTTAGGGGGATTGGTAAAGGAAGAGATAATAAAATTGATAAGGCAAAAATCAATATCCCATGCATGCGATGAAGGATTGGATGGGTCACAAGCATAATCAACCGAGGATTTAATACTTTCTGTAAGATTTTTGATATCGTTAAAGTCTTGGTCACTACCACTTTAAGGGTCTGGTAAGAAACTTCCTTTTTCAGAATCCAATTAGGCCACCAAAGATGTTTGGCAAAGGCGACGCGCAAACCTAAAAATGCTAGCAAAAATCCAAAAGGGGTCGACAGTCCTGGGATGGATATGGGAAAACAAAAGGGCAGGCTAAAGATGGTCAAAAGAACCCCATAGCCTCGACCTGAAAGATGTTTACAGATCTCCCTCAAGCTCATAGCATTGCCATTAGCTACCTGCAAAAGGTTTTCAAGGATATCGGTCAAAGAGACTTTTGGTTGATTTTGATTTGATATCTTCATTTTTCACTTAATGGATACAATAAACAAAAAAGGCGTGCAAATCTATAGCGGCAGACTTAAAATTTGCAAACACAAATCATTTGAGATCTGCTTTTTAAATTTGATATACATCAATGTATATAGAGAACTGCTCATACTGCATGACAATACCACTGAAACATTTACTTAACATAGCTGAATCTGAGAAATTTCGTCTATGTTGAGTATATACTCTCCATAGCTGAATCTGAGAATTTGGGCTATGTCGAGTATATATCCCAAGTCTCGCCTAATTGCCTAGACGGACAAATTGAAAAGAGCAAAGTCAAAAAGATCAATGTAATACTTGTCTTTAGCCGCATATGGAGCGGAGGCATATAGCCACATGCATAAGTATTATTATTACCCAAATTTTAAAAGCTGAGATTAGTTAAAAGAAAAGAACCTTTGTCAGGGATATGAGGGTGCTTTGCATACCCGTAGCTGCGGTTGTCTACGCTATCGCTCGCAAGCCTTGCTACGGGCTACAAAGAGCCTAGACTTTAGCCACGTTCACGGCTAAGGGTAAGCGGTTAAAATAAAAATGCCGCCAAAGTTTGATTAAACTT
>JACCVN010000409.1 GCA_013698165.1 Parachlamydiaceae bacterium
TATCCACCCTCCGCGATGCCAAAGGTGAGCCGCTTTTCGAACCTGCATTTTTCGATTATCTCTCTACACTATCTTTTACTTGCGATGTTGATGCTGTGCCAGAAGGCACAGTGGTTTTTCCCTATGAACCCTTATTGCGTGTCCAAGGGCCCCTTATCCTTTGTCAAATTCTTGAGAGCCCTTTACTTAACCTAATCAATTTCCCCAGTCTAATTGCTACTAAAGCCGCGCGTATGTGCATCGCAGCTAAGGATGAACCGGTCCTTGAATTTGGTCTTCGCCGTGCTCAGGGGATTGATGGGGCTCTCACAGCCAGCCGTTCATCATATATCGGCGGGTGCGATTCAACTTCCAATCTCTTGGCCGGAAAAATCTTTGGTATTCCGGTAAAAGGCACCCACTCACATAGCTGGGTAATGGCTTTTGACGATGAATTAGAATCTTTTCAAGCTTTCGCAGAATGTTTTCCGAATAACTCAGTATTTCTTGTAGATACCTATGACACTATCGAAGGGTTAAAAAAAGCGATAGAAGTGGGAAAATGGCTCCGTAGTCAAGGCAAGGAACTTCTTGGGATCCGTCTTGATTCGGGCGATTTAGCGTATCTCAGCATTAAAGCTAGAAACATGCTGGATGCTGAAGGCTTTCAGAACGCAACAATTGTCGCCAGCAATGAGCTCGATGAAACCCTAATTTCTGAATTAAAGAACCAGGGCGCCAAAATATCTGTCTGGGGCGTAGGGACCAACTTGGTGACTGCCCGAGATCAGCCTGCTCTCGATGGGGTCTATAAACTTTCAGCCTTGCGTTTTCCGGGCGAGCCCTGGAAGTATAAATTGAAGCTCTCAGAGCAAATGCTAAAAATCTCAAACCCTGGCATCCATCAAGTTCGTCGATTTGTTTCT
Organism: Parachlamydiaceae bacterium; assembly: GCA_013698165.1. Classification (GTDB taxonomy): domain Bacteria; phylum Chlamydiota; class Chlamydiia; order Chlamydiales; family Parachlamydiaceae; genus JACCVN01. The sequence continues at coordinate 906 of JACCVN010000409.1, forward strand.
AATAAGGCCAATATTGCAGATGTTATTTATGACGTTCACACGGATGTCAGCAAGGGATGCACCATCATCGACCCTCTGGATCCAACTCGCAAAAAGAATCTAAAATCTACAAATCTTGAGAGCTACGACCTTCTACAGCCAATCTACAGAAAAGGTAAACTCGTCTACAACCTCCCAAGTTTAGCAGATATTCGCAAAAAAACTAAAACTGAACTCGACGGCTTTCAAGTGGGTATCAAACGCTTTCTGAATCCTCACCAATATGTTGTAGGTATGGAAACATCACTTTATGACCTTAAAGTCAAACTGATTAATGAGATCCGCAACAAAACAGATAGCAATTTCCCCGCTGAAACTACAAATGAGCCAAAGGTATAAATTATGAAAGTCCTTCTTTTAGTCGATCTACAAAACGATTTTTTGCCGGGAGGCAGCTTTCCGGTTAAAGTTGGAAATGAAATCTTCCCTGCAATTAATAGGCTTCTGGATTATCCCTTTGACATTATTATTGCGACCAAAGATTGGCATCCCGCTGACCATGGTAGTTTTGCCGCTAACCATCACAAGGCAGTAGGCGAAAAAATTATGTTAAATGGGCTTGAACAAATTTTATGGCCTGATCATTGCATTCAAGACACTCACGGTTCAGAATTTTCTCAAAAATGGGATAGTGAAATTGTCGATAAGATCATTTATAAAGGCACCGAGAAATCCATCGATAGCTACAGCGCCTTCTTTGATAATGCCATGAAAAAGGCCACAGGTCTGGATGAATTTTTAAAGGAAATTCACGCAAAGGAATTATATATCGCAGGATTAACTACAGATTACTGCGTAAAATACTCCGTTCTCGACGCGCTTAATCTCGGTTATACTGTTTACGTTGTCACAGATGCTAGTCGCGCAATCAACCTCTCCCCCAATGACGGCGACGAAGCCCTCACAGAAATGCAACAAGAAGGTGCCCATCTCATAACCTCTCAAGACCTGTAGCCTGCTGCGTCTTGCAGCAGGAGCTAAGATCCCGAAGAGCCCGCTTATACGCATCCGCTGACTCATGCTGAGAGACGCAGCAGGCTACTAAATTACAATTTGGCTTTCAGCAAATTCGATTTTGCCAACTCATCCTTTAAAGTATGCGGAGAAAATTTCTCAAAATATTGATGTATCCAAGTATGGTCACCAACAATTTGAACATGATAATCAGGCTTAAAAACCGAACATGTTTTATACCATAACACAGCAGT
>JACCVN010000442.1 GCA_013698165.1 Parachlamydiaceae bacterium
TTTCCATTGCCATCACGAATAAACCTCAATTCTACAACGCCATCATTTTCCATGGCAGTTTTAAAACCTCTGTAAAACTCTAGCGGAAGTAAAGATGAAACATATATTTTCTGGCTTTGAACTGTCTCTTGAATTTCTTTATAGCTAATCTGATATTCATTATTACCATAGACATCTTCCAGGTCCACATCGTAAACATCAGCATTTTCAGCGATGGTCTTGGCTTTAAATCCTTTTGCAGAGAATTTGACAATATCATCCACTTCAGCCTTATCCTTAATATGTCTTGCAATTGTTTCGTGATCGATTTCAAAAGCAAAAAGCTTCGGGTTAGACCCAGGCATGGTCGTCGCATTTCCATTGGTTAAGGAATCTAGCATCGACTGGAAAAATAAGTTGGATGGTCTAATACTCAAATCCGTAAGGGCAAGATTTATAGCATTTAATTTAGTTGGCAAACTAATTTTGTAAGCATTAAATATCGGAGTTCGATCAACGATAGCAGTCAACTCGGGAGACAATTTCGTAAATGGACGAGGAGTATAGTCAAACTTACGGCTAACGACTCCAGCAATACCAACTAAACCTCCTAAAATCACGCCTGATGCAATAAGAATCCCAACGGGTGTAAATGACATTGATATTGCCACCACGAGGCCAGCTAAAGCGCCTAAGGCTGTTGCTGTAGTCAAGATGGAGAGATCAATCAACTTTGACTTTGAAAGGCGACTAGACATTCGTTGAGGTACTGATCCTAAAATTAGGTTTCCAGAATTTTGAATTACAGCCGGAGAAGAAGTTATGCTCATTAATAACCTTTATAAAAAACTTTTATTTAAAATAATTATACACTAACTACTTTAGATTGTCAACATTAAAGTTTAAACTATACAGTGAGCTTATTGATCAAAAAAACATAGACGCCTCTTAGCATAAGTCGATTTATAGCCCTACACATCGACCTTGCTTCACTAACTAAAATGCGTTGACTTATTTACCCAAATCAACAATATTAAAGATTTATCGAAATAAAAATCCCCATGTAATCACCTGAATTACATTTTACCATTCCCATATAAGAAGGAGTTTAAGTGGAAACAAGTTTTAGCGACGCCCAGATTAGTAGTACAAGATATAAAGAGATTTATGATCTTGAACTTTCAGATGCATCAGATTCGGTCAAGGAATTAATTGAAATGCCAATCCTTGAACTAGAAAGCATGGATGATTATAAAAACAGACTTGCTAAAATTAATATGCTCTCTTTTAATCAAAATGCATCCACTTCTGAAAAACCCATTGGGCTACAAGGAAACAATTTCTATAAAAACCGGTACACCGACATCATACCTAGTGATAAAAGCAGGGTCATTTTTAAAAATTCTTCTTTCTGCGATTATATCAATGCTAGCTGGTATGGAAAGGAGGCTATCTTAACACAAGGGCCTTTATATCATACCGTTTCTGAGTTTTGGTTGATGGTTTTTGAAAATAATGGAATCATCGTCTGTGTCACTGACGAATCAGATAAAAATAAAATAAAAACGGCTAATTATTGGGATAAAGTGCCCCTATTTGTTCCTTCCCCTAACGGTTCTTGTGGAAATTCTGTTGATGACGCTTACGAAGAGGTGCCTACTGAGTATGCTGTTGATACTGAATATACTGTTGATGGAATAACAATAAGCCTAAAAGTTAAACCCATTGGGGATCCGGAGACAATAGCTGCGCATGGCGACAAAAAAATTATCTGTTCGAACTTTGAAGTTTCATTAGGCGATGAAAAGAAAACGATCTCAAGATTATATCTTGAAAACTGGCCTGACCATGGGATCTGCAGCCCAAAACTTCTTGTTAAATTGATTGCTCTATTTCCAAATAATTTTATTCCAGTTATCCATTGCAGTGCCGGCATCGGCCGCTCAGGCGTCGTCGCTATCATAATGCATTTCATCAATGCTTATAATAGTAACATGACGATCCCAACAGAAAATGAAATCGATACAGAAATTGTTAATTTGCGAGAAGCTCGTCCTGGTATAGTACAAACATACGGACAACGACAATTAATTACTGCTACACTTCTGGAGTACTATTCATCATCGGGTAATAAATCAAAACCTGCTCTATGATATGTAGAAAAGGGGGTTTAAACCTCTTAATGAGTTTCGGGCACGTGCCTGAGTTGCCCGAAACTCATCACCTTTCTACTGCCCCCAATTATCGTTTCCACCTGGTGGATTAGGATTGCCGTTAGGTCCATATTGTACTGGAGGTTCTACATAAACAGGATTGCCAACATAGCCTGCAGAATTCTCTAAACCTTGCTGATTACCACGATTTTCTCCATATCTGTAG
>JACCVN010000466.1 GCA_013698165.1 Parachlamydiaceae bacterium
GACCGTCTCGGCCTGAAAAGAAGCCTGTTAGATTCAGGCCGAGACGGCCTGACTACCTTTTGAACTTATTATTGCCCAGATACCCTTACGAAGGTGGTGAAGAAAAGGTAATCAGGCCGTCTCGGCCTGACTACCTTTTGAACTTATTATTGTCCAGACAGATATTGAAGGAAAAAATTCATGCAATCAATTCCAAGAAAAACTGGCCACGTATATGATGAACTTGACGCTCAAATTGAAAAAGAGCTGCCATACCTTTTTGAAAATTGTCTATAATCCACTATTCGACAGCTTACTAAGGATCTCATGAATTATACTATCAACGAACTTGGGCAGCAGGTTGGCCTTGCTGTAGAAAATTTTATCGTTCCCCCTGATCCAAGCTTTAATTTTCTGTTGGGAAATTCTGTTCGTATCGAGCCAATTTCTATGGCGCATTTATCTTCTCTTTATAAAGCTTTTTCATTGGATGCCAAGGGAGGCAATTGGACCTATATGCCTTATGGACCATTTACAGATTCAATTGAATTCACAGAGTGGGCGAAGTTGACCTGTTTTGGCGAAGACTCTAAGTTTTATACGATTTTTTTAAATGACAGTCCTGCAGGCGTGGCGAGCTATTTGAGAATAGAGCCAAAAGTAGGTTGTATTGAGATGGGTCATATTCACTTATCTCCTCTTTTACAGCGAACACGTGCAGGTACTGAAGCATTGCTCCTGATGATAAAGTGGGTGTTTAGTGCTGGATACCGTCGGCTTGAGTGGAAATGCGATGCTCTTAATGCTCCTTCTCGGCATGCAGCACAGCGGTTGGGTTTTTCTTTTGAGGGAATTTTTCGACAAGCTACGATGTATAAATCACGAAATCGAGATACGGCTTGGTACGCTATCACCGATAGAGAATGGCCAAATCTTAAAAAAGTGTATCAAATTTGGAAACAACCTGACAATTTTGATGCAAATGGTCAAGAACTCAAAAAGCTTTCAGAGCTTACAAACTGTTTGAGGCAAATCGATGACAAAATATTGGATAGGGATAGCCTCTTGCGAGCACGTTCAAAGGGGTATTAAAGGCGGTTTTGCTCAAGTCTGCCATGGAAAGATAGGAACTTTAAAATATATGTCGGAAGGAGATTGGCTGATTTATTATTCCCCTACGCACACTTTCAGAGGAAAAGAACTCTGTCGTTATTTCACTGCGATTGGAACGGTTGATCATGGAGACCCATATACCTTTGAAATGAGTGAAGATTTTATTCCTTGGCGCAGAAATATCACTTTTCTCAAGTCACAGGAAGTGCCTATCGAGCCTCTCTTAGAAAGATAGACTTTAATAGAAGATAAGAAAAAATGGGGCTTTCCCTTTAGGAGAGGCTCTTTTGAAATCTATCAAAATGATTTTGAATTGATTGCAAAAAAGCATGGAAGTATTTTAATGAGTGAACGACCCAATTTCAAAAAGATAAGTATTCACTCCGGACCGAAACAAAGCCCCGGTTTTCTTCTCTAGCATCTCAGCACATCATGGCGCAGCTCTAGGCTATTCTTAAAACTTTTGGATTGACTCACCCTCAATTTGTTGTTCTGGCAACTACTGGGTGGCTCACCAGGAACGGAGACTCTACCACGCAAGTGAAGATTGGAAAAATGGCAGGATTGGACCCCAACACTAATTCTCAGATCATTAAAGGGCTTGAAGAAAAAGACTTTGTTAGCAGATCTCCATCTTCCGATGGACGGGCAAAAAATATTTCTCTGACCTCAAAAGGGTCTCAAATACTTAAGTCAGCCCTGCCTGCAGTAGAACAATAAGATCTAAAGCGAATTGATGGCCAATAATCTTAAAGCCGTGGTTGAGGTAAAGCCTGCTCTTCCGTCAAATGAGGGCGCAGTTGGCGCATGACTCTATGGCACGATCGGATTTGCTCATCTGTCGAGGCTCTTTGGTTTCCTGTATCTTCCGCGATGATTAGGTTCATTTATGCTCCGATTTCTTTTTTGGGATTCAACAAGTCTTTCATATACAGTTCCATTTGATAGTGAAGGACAGGATGCCAGCTTGCAATAAACTCTCCGATGATCTTAAAGCCCGCTTTCTGATATACGTGGATAGCTCGTGCATTGGTAGCTTCAGGATCGATCAGTACCTTTTTCACATTTGGAAACTGGCTAGTCAAGAATTCCCGAATCATCGGCACTGCAAGTCTTTTCCCCAAATAATTGAGATCACAAATAAACAAGTCTAGGGTAGTCGCATCAGGCCCTTCAGGAGAGGTTATCAGGAATGCAAAAGGAGTGCCTTTATGATAGCCGATCCAGTAGGTAGTGCTAGATTCCCCATGGAAAAACTTTTCTAAGCCTTTTAAAGTGTTTTGAAGACCGGTTCCATGAATCCATTCTTTAATGTGGTCTTGCTGTAGCCATCTATGTATCAGAGAAATTTGAGATGAAACAGCAGGTGAAAAATTAAACTCTGATGGGTGTAATTTTTTCCTAAGGAATAGTTTTGAATGGCTGTGCCAATAGTTCTTAAGTTCCCCTGTTTTTTCATAGCCATTCTTTAAATAAAATTCTTCAGCTTGAAAATCCCAAGTATCAACTAAAGAAAATCTGCATCCATTTTCAATTGCTTCTCTTTCCGCGGCAGCTAACATTTTTTTACCATACCCTTGTTTTCTGAGACTTTCCTCAATCCACAATGCTTCGATATAGATCGCTTCTGAATCAAACATTGCCTGAATGCCGCCGAAAACTTTTCCCGAGTCGCTTTTTAAGAAGATAGAGAATTCTTTATCCCGCTCACCGAATTGAGCTTCGTAAGACTTGATCAAACCTTCTTTTACGACTTCGTTGTCAGACTGGCTAGGGTTATGATCGATTATCACTTTGTACATGCATTTTCTCCGATTTATGGCGAACTAAGCTGAATTATTCCATCGGACTAAACACTTGCCCCATCCAAAACAGGGATTATGTGATCGATGATCATATCTCCCTCGGTTTAGATGCTACATAGACAAAGGCTTGCTCATTTTGCTCAAAAGATTCGTCAATGATTCTCACGGCTGAAAAACCAGCCTTTTCTAATAAAAGTTCCATTTCAAAACGGTGATACCATCGAACCGTATATTCCTCTTCTTCGGCTTGGCTGAATAGCTCGTGGATCCATTTTTCATAGCGACTTTGGGTCTTTTCTATTTGCTCTTTGAAATTGCCGGTAACAGTTGATTGGTGAACGATCTGAGAACCATCCCTGGAGTTAGCTGTTCTTTCAAAAAGCCTTTCTTTGGATTCATCCATCAAAACTGAGCCATTAATGTTGTCTTTGATCGCATCCCATGGGATAAAAGTTTCAAGCACAACCCTTCCGGCAGGCAATAGCGCTGAATGGAGGTTTTTTAAGATGTTAAGAGCTTCTTTTCTATCTTGAATGAGCTGAAACGATCCTATAGCGATGAAAATAAGATCATATTTTCGAGGCAGGTCAAGTTGTTGGAGAGATTGATGGTAAAGTTGCACCGCAAGACCTTGGTCAGAGCAACGTTTCTGGCAGCTTTTCAGCATGTGACTTGAATTGTCGACACCTTCTACAACTAATCCTCCTCTAAGCAGAGGAATGAGAAGCCTGCCCGATCCGCACATCGCTTCAAGGATAGGACCTTTTGCCGTCCCAAGAAGCTTTTCATAAAATGCAACTTCCTTAGGACCGGCTTCTGGTTTAGTTAGATCATAAAATTCAGTGCACAAATTTAAATAAGAAGACTTCATTTGATTTGCCTATTTAGGAACATCCATTTTCTTTTTTTAAAATGCCCTGCGTTTGTATTTCCTCATCAAAATATTTTATAAAAAAAGTTTTGGTGAGTTTTGGATTTTTTTTATTTTCCCTTACGAACTCAACGGTAAAACCACATTTCTTGTAAAATCCTGGCGCCGAAAATGCACTTTTAACCAGATTGATGTTATTGAATCCTTTGCCTTTGAAATGATTTTCGAGCGCCTGCAGTAATTTTTCCCCATAGCCTTTCCCGCGAAAAGGCTTATAGACCCACATATCATCAATAAACACTTCTGAAAATGCAGTGAAGGCATTGAGGACACCAAGCACCTCTCTTTTTTCATCCCTAAGAATAATCGTAAATCTTTTGTAATTTACATCAATGCCATGATTATTTTCGTATTCTACGAGATCTTTGCGCATTTTTTCTTCCACTTCTTCAGGAAGTGTATCGACAAATTCCAATGTGTGACATTTATTATTCATATGAGCCTTCGTGCACTCCATTTTTCATTTTCAACTGTAAAATGAACGGGAACGCAATTATTAATGGTCGATTCACATTCCACTCCTAAGAAGCAGCAGAGCGCCCAATGGACGCCGCCGTGTGCAACAATTAGTACGGGACCTTTTTGCTCGAGCGCTTGATTTATCCCTTTGAGCACTTGCTGCATGAATTTACGCACAGGGTCTTTGGCCTGCAAGTAAGCCATTGTTCCAAGAGAGGTCATCTCTTTCCATATTAGACCGGAACATTCACCAAGCTCCTCTATCTCGCAGTGGTGGGCCGACAGTCTAGAGGTAACGATGTCTTTGGTTTCTTGAGCACGTTTAAAGGGACTGCAACAAACAGTCTTAATCGGTAAAGAAGCAATAATCGGTTCGATTCCGTTGGCTTGAGTTAAACCTGTAGAATTTAAGGTGATATGAGCAGGAAAATCAATTTTTTCTTCTGCTGAAATATTATGATCCGTCTGCCCATGACGAATGAAATAAAACTCCTTCTTTAAAATCATGGTGTCCATCCACATTCAGAATAAAAATTCCCTTCCAGAATAGCCTTTAAGGCTGTGGCGTTATAATCCACTAGGTTTAATGGCAATGCGTCCAATGGAAAAAATGCAATGCGCTCGCATTTATCAGGTTCGCGGTTGATGATACTGCCCTCCCAGGATGCGCATTCGAAAAAGATATCCACGTTGAGCCGATTTGTTTTTCGATGCATCACGTGAACAGTTTTCAGCTTCAGAGGCTCGATCTGAATCCCAATTTCTTCATGTGCTTCCCTACTCATCCCCTCAGTGGCTGATTCTCCATCTTCTACATGGCCTGCAATCAAACTCCACATTCCATCGCAGTAGCCGGTATTTCTCCTCAAATGCAGCAAGATTTTGTCTTCTTGTTTTAAGATGAGATAGGCATTAACACTTGCTCCAACACGTTTTTTGGATGCTAACGCTCGATAACGCGCATAGGCCTCTTTGCCGCCAATCATGATCGGCATCATTTCCATTTCTTCAGCGGACACCCATTGATAATTCTGATGCTCAGGTGATAGTCGAACTTCGGGTCTTGTGGCTACCTTGATGCGGAATAAGTGGTAAACGTAATCGACTTCCGGTTTTCGAATATAAAGGGATCCAATAGATTGAATTTGTGATTGGTCAATTGAAATCGAAGTTTCTTCATAAAGCTCGCGAGCCGCTCCATGTAAGGGGGCCTCATTCGATTCTAATTTTCCTGCCGGAACGCCCCATGATCCAGCTTCTGAATCACCAGGCGCATTCAGTAACAGCAATAACTTTCCATCGCACTCAAGATAGCAGGCCGCTACTTCAGCGTGGGGATTAAACTTTTCTGGCTTAGTCTCGTAGACTTCTACTTTTTGCATTAGGTTTTCGATTCCAATCATTTTTTTTAACCGATACACAACGATTGCTGTGAGTGCCAAAACTTTTCAATAAAGTTCTGGTCGATAGTCTCTGTCACGACAATCGTTTTTGTATTAGGCTTGAATAATCTCAAGCAAGTCGCTCTTTTGTAAAGAAC
>JACCVN010000473.1 GCA_013698165.1 Parachlamydiaceae bacterium
TGCTGCGTCTCGCAGAGATTGCGAAAAAATTAAGTAATTACTACTTAAATATTTATATTGTTTTTTTTGGTTCTGTGTTATGCTTTTTTTTGGAAAAGTGCTTCCAGAACCAATTTTAAACACATAAACCGCCTGAAACTACCCATGAACGAACAATCGCAACCGTCTATTTCACTAAAACAACTCGTAGCATCTACTAAAATTGATAAATCGATTTCAAAACCTAGATTAAAATCACCTCAAAGAAATCAGATCGAATTTATCGAATCTTCCATAGATGATTTGATTCCTGACGATCACCCGGTTCGAAGTATTTGGGATTATGTTGACCAAATGGATATGTCATTATTCCATAATAAAATTAAATCAACTTCCGATAGCCCTGGCCGGCCGGCTATTGATCCTAAAATTTTATTTGCTTTATGGATTTATGCGATTAGTGAAGGAATCGGCAGTGCACGAGTAATCGATCGTTATTGCACACAACATCTAGCTTTTCGTTGGTTATGTGGAAGTGTTTCAGTAAATTACCATACAATTTCAGACTTTAGAAAAGATAATGCTTGCGAATTTGACAACTTAATTTCTTTAACGATTGCTAGGTTAATGAAAAATAATCTTATTTCATTGAATCGGATATCACAAGATGGAATGCGAGTACGTGCGTCGGCAGGGTCTTCTTCATTCAGGAGAAAACCAAAATTGAAAGAATTGCTTGCTGAAGCTACCTTACAGGTAATGCTTTTAAAAAAAGAAATGAATGAAAATCCTAACGCATGTCTCGATCGTCAGTTGGTTGCAAAGAAAAGGGTCGCTGAAGAACGCAAGAACAGGATAGTGAAGGCCTTAAAAGAACATAAAAAGGCAACAATAGAAAAAGGAATTTCAAAAAAAAACATCGAAAGCCCTTCCCACTGAAAGAAAAAAATGAAATCAGAGCCTCCACAACTGATTCTGAAGCAAGAAAAATGAAAATGGCGAACGGAGGTTTCAATCCGGCATACAATATTCAATTAGCAGTAGATACAGCTTCACGGTTTATTGTAGGCTCATATGTGGTTAATAAGGGCAATGACATTGGCCAGCTCATACCTATGTTTGAGAAGCTTATTAAAAATTATAATAAGACTCCAGAAGAGTATCTTGTAGATCAAGGTTACCTTGACAAGGGTAAGATAGCCCAAGTGCAAAAGTCGGGCTGCAAAGTGTATGTGAATCCTAAACCAAATGAGAAAGTTAATACCATAAGCGAGGAGGGCGAATTAACTGAATGGCGCAATCGTATGGAAACTGATGAAGCAAAAGAAATTTATAAAGATAGAGCTTCAAATTCAGAATGGGCTAATGCTGGAATGAGAAATAGAGGATTAAAACAATTTTTGGTTCGAGGAATTAAAAATGTACAAAGTGTGATTAGTATACATGTATTAACACACAATATTTTAAGGGCGATCAAATTAGGGTATGCCTGGTAGTTTGAGAAGGATTTAATAAGCAATTTCCTAAATAATAAATCAATATTTTTAAATCTGTCTGTTGCTTTTGAAATGTTGAAAAAAAATAAAAAGAGTGAAAAATTATGTTAGATTAAAAAACTATTGGTGAATAAAAAAATGAAACTAAAAAATTCACGGATAATTTTAATCTTTTTTTTAATATTTTCACAACCTCGCAGCAGGCTACATAGTAGCTCGGCATCGAAATACCGAGCTACGATTTCCAAAAAATAATTGCTAGCTACGCAGAGATACACATTATTGTTGTGCACATTCTGAAACACGTGGCTTACTTGAATTGCTATTTTGTCCTGTAATAGTCGGTTCAATCTCACATGTTACCATAATTTCTTTCATCTTTATTAATTGATCTTCAGGAAATTCATTGTTAGCAATGAGTTCTTTGAAAAAAGCTTGAGTTTCTTCTTTAGATTGAGTTTTAAGCATGCCAGCAGACATGTAAATAGAATATAAATTAATCCCCTTTCCGCCAAAATATTTTTTTACATCTAAGGAAGATTTAGTATCAAATTCTATAGTTATTCTCACCTCCCCCTGAATATAGCCTAAAACATTTATCTCTTTTAATAATGAGTTTGAATTAGTGCAATGAAAAACCATTTTTCTACACAAATCTTTGTTAGGAGAAAATGGCTCCCAATTACCTTCTATGAGTTCGAATTTTCCTTTTTCCCCTGGATATGGGATAGGAATGACAGGCTTGACAGAATCGGAACGCTCTCTTTGAAGTTTTTCGACCAAATGATCAAAAAAAATACTATGCAAAAGTTGGCTTTCTACACTATCATTAAATAAATTAGAAGGCGAGTGCAAAACAGGAATTTTTCCGACTTCAACAATTTTATCCAATTTAGTTTTGAGATCTGTAGATTTAAAAGTATTATTTCTTAAAATAATTTCAAATAAATCTTTAAGCTCTTTTTCATTTTTAGTTTGAAATTCGCAATCCAGGAGTTCTTTAGCAGTCATTCCTTTTGGAAAGCCATTATCCTTAAGAAACTTATTAAAAGCATGTGCATTTGTAGAATCAAATTTGATCGAAATTTTTACATCCCCATTTTTAAAACCGCGGATTTCAAAATTTTGTATAAATCCTCCTTCAGTTCCAGAGACAAACTTCATTTTAGGACAGCGATCATTCATCATTATTTGCCAATTGCCGCTAACATGAATAAATTTGGAACTTTTACCAGGATAATCAGGTTTGCTAAATACAATAGTGGAAATTTTACGAGTAAGATTATCCACTATACACCCTTCCACAGGATGTAGGCAGGTAGGGCAGGTGTGCCCTTCTTCCACTTTCCAACTTTCAATAATATTTGGTCCAAACCTTT
>JACCVN010000538.1 GCA_013698165.1 Parachlamydiaceae bacterium
ACGATCTGAAGTGACCAAATATTATAATATGGGCTCACTTTCGATCTTTCAGCCCCGTGCTTAGGTGCTGTCGAAATGTTGAAAAACAATAAGATTCCAGTATAACTCCGCACTTGCACTTGCAATAGTTGCGCAAACTTGATGTATTTGCTTGCGATTTTTTAAAAATAGACACTGATTTGAGTGTAATAAAATTGTATTTTACTAATTTTTTAACCTATATAAAAGGTAAACATGGAATCAACATTAAATTGTAACCCTTTAATCAATGACCTAAATGCATTTTCAGTCTTATACAAATCTATGAGAAACTTGACTCTCGATCAATGTTTTGACCACGACAAGATGGTTTTTGTGCCATTCGACGCAAAAAAAAATTTTCAGTCGGACAATGACGCTAATGATTATTACATTTTTTTAAAAAATGAAGAATTAGAGAAAATAACTAACTTATTTACTAAAACGATAAATGACGCTTGCTGCGAGCATCTTGAAGGTAAACTTAATGTGAGCTTATTTCACTTATTTCTTGACCGTATTGAAGCTAGCATGCCTGATGTAAAAGACAGCCTTGAAAACCTTGCCAACAAAGCTCCTGCGTTAACTGGTAAGGTTAACAAATTCATACTACATCATAAAGAAGCGCTGCGAAGCGCAAACACGAACATCACTGACTACAACTGCATATTTTCCAGCCAATCAAAAAATGAGTTGAATCAAGTGTTAACATTAGAATCTAAATGTAATGCATTAAATTTATCATTGAAGGAAATGAATAAGTCAATTGGTATGTTGGATGCAGAAGTGACATTATTTAAATCAATGAATGATATCGCTGAGGAAAAAGTTAAAACGCTTCAAAAGGAAATTGCAAATAATTGTTATGCCAGTAAAATTATTAACTCGACACTAGTTTTATCACGAACATCAGCTTTAGAAATTCTCCACTTAGTAGATAAAGGTTTAAATGTTCCCGATGAAGAAATCATTGAGCATTTAGAAGAAACTGCCAAAATTCGAGGAAATCAATACAAATTAAATGGGGTTGAGGGGTCTTTGCAGGATTTAATCTTTGATATCAAAGCCTGTTTAAACCATGCTATGAGCTATGAACAAATGACGAATAACATAAAAAAGCTACCCGAAAATCTAGCAGTAATTCGAAATCGTCTGGAAGAGCTCAACAAGCAAATCATGCAGAAAGAAACTGAAAAAAAAGCCATTCAGGAAGAAATCAAGATTTTGAAATTAAAAGTTTAACCAGGAAAACATTAATTTAGAGAGCTGACGTTCTCATAGGGGCTGTTGTAAGAACCCGCTCGCACTTTTGCAACTGCCTCGCTTAATATTCTGCCCTAAGGGCAGGATATATTGCCCTTAGCTTAATCTGAGATTATTTCGGATATGACATAATGATCGTGCATTATTTTCTTGCGCTTAAAACCTTTGAGATTCGATAAGTGGCTTTAACCAATGCTTAACGGTGCTTATGGTCTGCAAAAAAATCGATTGTATCTTACCGGGGAGAAGCCAATACCATGCATTACATCATTTTACACTAAAAATCTCTGAAGCTTTGAAAAGGGCTGGTCATAAAGTTCGTCTTTTGTCTGTGGAAGAATGTGTTTCGTCATGTAGCCAGGAACCTCCTGATATGACAGTAGGCTTTAATGGCGCTCCGCAAGTGGTCAAGGACTTGTTCCTTTGCGACGTTATAGAAGTCCCTCATACAGCTCTTCTTGTGGATCCTCCATATTACTATTTAGAACTTTTGGAAAGCCCATTTATAAACCTTTTCTGTGACGATGAAACAAATATTAATGTGTTAAAATCGTTTGGATATTCTAATGCATCATTTCTCACACAAGGCGTCGAACCGGAATTAATTGAAGAATCCGCAATTGAAAAAGAGTATGACACCGTATTTTTTGCCAGCTATTTTAAGGGTGTAATGAAAGAGTTCTTAACGCACTTGCATGTAATGCGCTACCTATCACCAATGCAAACCCTTACTTTTATGAACATTTTCAGGACTCAAAACAGCTTCTCATGTATACGTCTGATGAATTGCACTTACTTGAGGAAAAAATTTTTCACTATTTAGATAACAGCAAATTGCGTAATGAACTTGTTCAAAACGGTAAAAATCAGGTTTCATTACATCATACTTGGGATGTGCGTATAAGAAATCTATTCCAGGAATGAAATAGTTATTGTACGACCAACCCTATTAAGGTTAAAGGCGGCTGGTGATGAAGTTGGTTTTCCAGAGATTGACTAATTATTTTATTTTCCTTATGCTTTTTGTTCCTTTGCTAATACCTTTTAACTCTTTATACGGTGACATATGAATCCCTTCCACGAATTGGCTCCTTCTACTTACAGTCCAGGTGATTTTAACAGTTATAAAAATCAATACGATGGATTTTTCCCTAAAATCCTCAAACGTGAAGATACCATTAATTCAATGGAACAACAATATTCCAATCTAATAGAGGATGGGATTTTTTTTGATTTAAAAAACCTTCTCGATTTTCTTCCCAACTTCACAAAAAATTTTCGAGAGTTGTTTGATTTTCAACTTGATGAAAAAGAGCGTTGGAAACTTGTCAATACCTCCTTATGCAATAAATATTTCTCCATGTCTAAATTGATGAGCTTTTCTGAAGAGGAAAACATTCGAATGAATTTGCATACAAGACCCATCAACTACGTCGTTTTTGCAGGAGACTACGATTTATTAGTAAAAATGGCTAATTTTCTACATACATCAGCATTTGAAAGTCGACTTGAGAACGGATATAATCTATTGCACTGCTTAATGGATGGTCAGTGGCAAAATATTGATAATATCGAAAGTTGTGCGAGTTTTTTATTAAATAAAAATAAAAAGATGTTATCAGAAAGAGATCGCAAGGGGTTAACCCCCCTCGATTTAGGTATAGATATCCTATCTAAACTAAATGAAGATAAAAGGGTTCTTTACAATGATCTACAGCTTATCAATCATGCGATCATTCGTATAAATTATTATTCAAGGGAAAATTTCAGTACTCCTCAATCATCAATCAACAATCTTCTTTTAACACAGGGAAATATAAATACTCAGTTGACCAATATTCAAGTTCAAATTGATGGCCTGGCAACAATCCTAAATTTCTTAGAACAGACTAAAAGGAATCTCGCTAAAGAGGAAAAGCAAATAAGCTCACCTACAGACAAAATCACCAATCCACTTTCCAAAACATTTTAAAAGGCATTATTTTCTTCTGGAGCCTCATATTCTTTATCATAGGGCCCTTTTAAAGGCAATGTGACGATAAAATCCGTAAATCCATTCTCCATAGTCTCAAAGACTATGGAGCCTTTATGTTCATCGACGACGATAGAGCGAGACAAGGACAAGCCCAAACCCGCGCCTTCCCCGGTCGGTTTGGTTGTAAAGAAAGGAGAAAAGATGCGGCTTTGGATAATTTCAGGGATTCCAATGCCATTGTCGCGTATGTGAATTTCAATCATTTTATCAACGATTTGGGTCTTTACCCATAGGGCTGGAGAATACCCTGGCTGCTCTTTTTTTATCTTTTGTTGGACAGCATAGAAAGCATTATTTAAAAGATTAATGAAAACACGACTAATTTCATCTCCCAAAATCGTCAACTTTGGAATGGATGGATCAAGTTCTTTGTGAATGGCAAGATTAAAGGAAGAGTTTTGATTTTTGAATCCATGAAAAGAAAGATCGGTCGCCTCACTAAGCAATTCATTAATGTTATACGACCCTATTTTCCCAGCTTCGCTGCGGGAATGCGAAAGCATCCTAGTAACGATATTGTTGATGCGTATCCCCTGTTCGTTAATCATTTTCAAATTGTCTTTTAAGGTCTCCATATTTTCAGCAAGTTCAGCGTAAGCATCTGAGGACAAGAAGGTTTTAGCTTGTTCGACAACAGAAGTAAAATAAGGCATCAAATCTAAGGACAAGATCGCAAAATTATCTATAAAATTTAAAGGGTTTTTAATCTCGTGAGCGACACCAGCAGTCAATGCACCTAAAGAGGCAAGCTTCTCTTGCGTAACTAGGCGTGCTTGGGTGCTTTTCAACTCATTGTTTGTCTCTTGGAGTGATTTATAATAATCGCGCAAAACAGAGATCATCGACTGGAAGGAAGATGCCAAAGCGCCGATCTCATCTTTAGATTCTAAAAGATTGTTTTCTATAGAGACATTGAAGTTTTTCTCTCTCAAACCTATCGTTGTCTTAACTAAGGTCTCGAGTGGGCGTGTAATAGAATATGATAACCCAAGAGCAATAAACATGAGCCCAAGAGTGGCAATTGCTCCAATGATTGCATTGGCATACTTTAACTTTGCAATCCCCTCGAAAATTTCAGAGCGCGATACCATAGTAAGCAAAGAAAAATTCATTTTTGGCATTGATTGCCAAACTGCGATAGCTTCCTTATTACGGTAGTCATTGAATTCCACATAGCTTTCAGGTCTCTCAGTTAATTTTGTATGAAGCACTGTTCTAAGTACAGATAGTTTGTCAAACCGAAGGGGAGATAAAACGAGTAAACTTCCGTCTACTTTTTTTTCTACTAATATTGACTCACCGCTCTTACCCAAACCAATTGTCTGTTGAACAATCCAGTAAAATGGCAGCAAAGAAACTTCAAAAATAATATTCCCATAGATTTTCTCAGTGTCATCATAAATGGGGGCCTTAACTAAAAAGTCGTAATAACTATCTTTCTGCGTATTGAAGAACACCGATGTATAAGATATCCCAAATTGGGTTTTGGATGGAATCCAAGCTTGATCATATGGCAATGGCTTATCCAGATATTTCCATGCCTGCCCCGTATCACTGGCATAGATGATGTGTCCATTCAAGTCTTCCAGATAGATGTCGTCAAATTTAGAAGTCCTATGAATGACCTGTAACACACCATTTAAAGAGTTTCTGGCAGACTGGTAATTTAACGAACTGCGGTCATGAATGTTATTCGATAGTTTAGTGAAATTATTTAGCAATGTTGAATCAGTTTGAAGGGCTTTTATCTTTTGATCGATATCATTGATCATTTGAGCGATCTTATCAACTTTGGTTTCATTAATGACTTTCAGTTGGTCCACTTGCATTTGAAAAATAATGTTTCGCGCCGTATAAAAGCTCACAACACTTACGATAATCAAAGGCAGCAAGGATGCTAAGAGCAAAGCCAAAAGCAATTTTCCGCGAATCGTATATAACCAATTCAACATCTGCATCCTTATTTATCGATATTGCGAGCCCTGAGACCTTGACCATTCTTGAATATATAAAGATTTGGGTAGATGCCTCTACTTGCCCCCGACGGCAAGATAGTAATCATCCCTGAAACCCCTTCAAAGTTTGTAACACCTAGCAGTTCATCCCGTAAGTTGTCGAGAAAATCACCTTCTTTGTGGTGAGCACTCTTGATGGCATTAAACAGGATTGTTGCCGCATCATACGCCTGTAGAGCTGTCCATTGAAGAAAAGGCCTTTTTTTATATGTTTTTTCATAATTGTTAATGAATTCATCTGCCTTAACTCTATTCCCATCTAATGAAGTAAAATGGGCAAAATAAGTCCCTTCCATTATTCCTAGAGATTCATTTAAACCTTCAAACGCTAAATTGACTGTATAAAAGGGCGCGGTAATCCCCATCTCTCTTGCTTGTTTCATAGCTATAGCTATTTCCTTATATCCAAAGAAAGCATAGGAATCAACATTGTGTTCCTTGCCCCACTCAAGAAAAGGTTTAAAATCAGCTGTTCCCGCTTTGTATTCAAATAACTTCACCTTATTCTCATTACTAAGCAAAATTGCAACCAGCGTTTTAGCCACTGTAGGCATAAATTCATCGCTTCCAAAATAAATCACAGCGGTATTTTTCTTGCCCTGATCGATAATCGCATTAGCATGAATACCTGCGAGGCCTTCGGTTTCCTTGCCAATCAAAAATACATTGTGATTAAGTTGCGAAAGTTTTCCATCATTATCGATTGGATCGATAATGATGACCGAGTCATTTAAAGCCTTGCCAGCAATCGCAGTGACTCCAGAGTACGTCGTCACAAAGATAGCAACAGGTTTATGCTTAGCTATCAACTCATTGTAAGCTTTAACGGTTAGCTCTTCTTGATATTTGTCATCTGCGATTGTCAACTTAATTGTAGGGTCCGTGGCGCTCTTATGAGTTTCATATTCTTCAAGAGCAAGCTTTACAGCATTGAGGTTATCTTTTCCGAGTATGTTTGCAGAGCCTGTCAGGGGACCGATCCATCCCACAGTGACTGAATTCATCGAAGGAGTTTTTCTACCCTCTTCATCAGAACCGCTGCAGCCAGTTGCTGCTGCCCACAAGAGGCTAACGAGTGCAATATTGAGAAAGAATTTACTCATAGATAAGCTCCTAAATGATCATACTTATCTATTGATATGTCAAATTTAATGAAAAAGCAAGAGATAGAATCAGAAGCATCAAGGCATTCACATCAGGCTTAAATCATTGTAAGCCTGATGCTTATAGAGCATGGGAAAAAAAGTGCAAAAGTACTTTGGGGCGACAATGAAATTAACAAAGATAATTAATATTTGTTCAGTTTAATATGCACTGAATCAACATATCCACTTTTTATAAAAGAAATCATGTTTTCAAATGTGAGTCTAAACATTTTCCTGCCTTTTTACCACCTCTGTGTCGGTAGGTTTATCTGCATAAAGATAAGTCCCCGCAAAATACCAATACCCATTTTCGTCAGAAAGAGTGTTTATTGAAATAAATGTTCCAGGGTAAACTTCTCCGTTTAGAATTTTTACAGACTCTTCGATAAAAATTATACTGTCAGAGGCCTGATCAAGTAAGACATGCTCATGGACGAGTGGCCCATCTAAAATTTGAATTTTTCTCGAAAATCCTAAATGTCGAGGCTCAATAAATTCACAGCTTGATATGACAGGCACAAATCTATGGGCCTCTTGAGATTTAATCTTCATTACTTGAGCAAACCTTGTTGCAAGTTCTATTGTTTGGATCGGGAATCTAAAACAAAATTGGTGGCATGAAGTTTTTATTATCTCCAGGTTAGAGATTATGGATTGAAAAGTTTCAGTTTTGTCGTCGCTTCTATTCTTAATATCTTGGAACATATTCACTACATTCAATTGAAGAGACCATTCGGTGAATTCAGAAAGAATATTGACAATGCGCATCGCCTTTTAACAACTACATGTGAGGGACAATTTTCTTAAACCAATGAATGTCTCCGGCGTTTTATCACCAACAATTTTCCTTAAACAGCCCAATTATGTCCTTAAAAATATAATCCATTAATATTAGCAGCAACACTATCTTAAAACAACATCAAGGCAGAAAACGCTAATTATTATAATTAATAAACAGGATAAAAACGATATATACAGGGACGCAAAATCATTTTCGAATATCTTGAATAACAACCCTTGCTATGCTAAACGATAGACATCAATTCACAAGATAAGGAGCGAAAATGATTACGGATAATCCATTACATTCAGACAAACTCTGGATGAACTCTGAAATTCCCTCCGGAAATTCTGATCTACAGATGTCTAGCGATCCTCAATACATCAAATCTTCAGGAGCAACTCGGAATATTTTAGACTCAGCCATCAGTTCTAATTTAACAGGACCGTTGGAAGAAACGCTAAAAGAAAAGAAAATCCAACTTCTCGATGTATCTGGAATTCAAGTTAAAAATATGGATATTTCTCCTAGAGATATATTTCCGAAGGCCACTAGTCCGAGAAATATTTCACCAACGGACAGTTCCTCACAGAATTTAATATCAATTGAAAATCAATATATAAATCCACATTTTTTTAAGCAAATGGATGAAATCGAAGTTCTTTCCGGAGGATTAGAAAATGAAAAAACTGTTGATGAACCTCTAAAAGTTAACCTGTTTTTAAATGAGACAAAATTGCCCACTATTGACGATTTTCAAATGGATAAATTTATCAATTTTGTGACGAATGACTTAGTCACCCTCTCAGCTAAAAAATACAATTTACTGACAGCAGACGTTTTTGTTCTTTCTGGAAAAGGAAGTATTCATCTACCCCACACTCGTTACAGCAGTTGCCTCAAAGCGTTTATTTATAAAAATTTTAATATCATTCTATCAAAGTTTCAAAACTTTAAGAAACATCATAAGATCCGCGCAATTTTAGAGAAAGACAAATTACAAGATACTTATGCCACCGACTTTTTTAATCTTTATGAACTTTTCGTTAAGTTGTCCGTTGAACTATTCCAAAAAAATGATTTTCATTCTTCAATGACAATATTTCATACTTTGAACGATCCTGCAATTAAGTGGGTTATAGAAAAAAAGAATATGTCCCCTGAAATCAAAATCTGGCATTCATTTTTATCAAAAATTTCTAAGCCAGATTCAGAATACTTCGCAAAAAAATTTGATGATATCCGAAAGAACAAAATATTTCACGTTCCTTATTGGGAGTTTATCCATCAATATTTTTTCAAGATATTGGATTCTGTGAAGGACGACGAACTCAAATTAGCCATGGAAAACCAACAAATTAATGATTATCTAATTTCCCAGCGCCAGAATTGTGAGTTAGCTATCAAGAATCACTGCAATTATACTGATATCTATAAAGAGATTTACTTAAGCGAAAACATCATGATAGATAAATCAAGTGCTACCTTGTTGTCTTCACTTTAAAACTTATTTTTAACATAGATGTTTGTGATTTTATCCCTTTGTTTACTGCACAAATGTACATTCTAGCCGCGAATGCGGTAGCAGCATGTAGCCACACCCGTAGGCGTGTGGCTAGGGGGTTGTTTTTGTTCCTATTTCTACGTTG
>JACCVN010000542.1 GCA_013698165.1 Parachlamydiaceae bacterium
AGACAGTTCAAAGCCAGAAAATATATGTTTCATCTTTACTTCCGCTAGAGTTTTACAGAGGTTTTAAAACTGCCATGGAAAATGATGGCGTTGTAGAATTGAGGTTTATTCGTGATGGCAATGGAAATATTCAGCGAGAAAGGCCTGCAAAATTGAGAGATTTATTAATCTCAACTTGGGATACCACGGCCGTTTCTAGATTCCTTTTAAAAGTTAAGAATGATCCGAAAAAATTTGGATTTAAGGATGCAAATGACTTTGATCGACTTCTCACGTTATCAACTTATCAAATTGGAGCGATGGTCGTTAAAAGTGAAGATTACCACGTTTTTGTTGATGGCAGCGGCAAGATCGTAAAAAGAGAAGTTGGCGATCAAGATTCAATTCGATTGTTAAATGCCTGTGGAATTCGACCTGATGCAGGTGTTAAACCTAATACAGATTTTCTAAATCGAAATATCCTGAAGGAAAATTTTAAGGCTGCCTTTGCAGCCGCTGAAAGCGGTATATTAGTGTTTCCTGCTCATGGCTTGAGTGTATGGGGTGGAAGTCCTGAAATCTATTGGAAAGCATTTTTGGATGCCGTAATTGAGACAGACCAAACCTTTGATGCGATTCTAGTAAATCCTAACCATACAAAGTCCAAATGGCCTAATTTTGTCGGCAAAAGCGGAGAAGAGTTTAATGACTTTTTAAAAACGTATATCGACAATTATAGAGAGTTTGAAAATAACCCTGATCTCAAAATTGTTAAAAAATTGAAAAGTATTCACAATTTACGTGAAAAGAATCCCGACCCTGTGCAGCTAGCCCGAGAGCTTAAAAAGAGTTATCCTGAAAAAGTGATTTCACTTTTTAATGCATCAGATCCTGATGTTACCCTTGGAAACCATGTGGGTGAAGATACAAATAAGCAGTCGCAAATAATAGCAACTAAAGAAAACTACGCTGCAATGGGGACTAACGGCCTTTGCTTTGAAAAGATTACAAATGTCCATCACGATTTGAATCGATTGTTCCAAGTTAAAGAAGGAGATGGTAAGGCAGTTTCTGCAGCAACCTTAGGCCTAAGTCCCAAACAATCACTTTTAGGCCGCCTCGGCCATGCCCTCGGTGAAGTGGCAGATGTAAAATTTGGCTAAGCCCTCAAAGGATAAGGTGATGAGAATTGAGCAAATAAACGACCACAGAGCCCACAGAGAACACAGAGAGAGGAAAGCATAATGACGAGGGACTAGGATTTACGAAGCGAATGCGGCGGAAGCATACTGCCGCCACATTAAGGGTCTATCGGACTTATGCAATAACCTTTAAATGCCTCCCCCTCTTTGTACTCTGTGGTAATTATTTGCTCTAGTGCACACAACTTGAAGCGTCACAAACAGCAACTAAGGAGCAATTTATGCTCTAAGTCTTTTCTTGATGTAATGGAGTGGGGTGACAATTTCACTTTCATTATTCGTGACGCCAGTCTCGATGAGACGTACGCTTGACATGACCGTTGAGTGATCTTTAGAGAAAAAATGACCAATTTTGGTGAAGGGCATTTTGAGTTCATGACGGCAGAAATACATAGCTATCTGCCGCGGGAGTGTGCAATCGCGGCTCTGTCCTTTTTTCAAAACATCTTCAGGTCTAATTCCAAATTGTTCCGCAACATATTGTACGATTTTTTCAGATGTTAATGTCGCTTGTTGCTCTTCGGCAATGAGATCCTTTAAGATCGCCTCGGCTTGAGGAATGGTAATAGAGGTGATCGGTCTTGAGCCATCGCTGCCATGAAGATGAGTGCGCAATATCAACGCTTGAAGGGTCTTTAATAGTGCCTTGGATCCGCTTTGGAAAGTATCTAGTAAGAACGTAGAAAGCTTATTAGAAAGCTTATAATTTAAAACATCTGCTTTAAGCTGCATAATTTGCGCAAGTTCACTGCGGCTTTGAAGCTCGAGCGGAAGGGTAAGGCCCCATTCAAATCGACTTGTGAGCCTTGGCTCGATAGCATCCAAATTCCCAGGAGGGCAATTTGCGGAGAGGATAATTTGTTTTCCAGCCAGATGCAGAGTGTTAAAAGTGTGAAAAAATTCTTCTTGCGTAGCAGCTTTACGGCTAAATGTTTGCACATCATCGATGATTAAAACATCAATACTGCGATAAGCATGGCGAAAGGCGCTCATTTCTCCTGCACGTATGGCAGTGATTACATGTCCTGTAAATGTTTCAGCGCGCGAATAGACGACGTTTAGGCCTCTTTTCTTAAGGGCATCGGCAGTGGCCATGAGCAGGTGGGTCTTTCCTGTCCCTTTAGGCCCATAAAGAAAAATTGGATTGAAGCTGGAAGGGTCTGCAGAAGATATTGGAGTATGCAGCGTCGCTTCATAGCAAAGTTTGGTGAGCACCTTGACACTCAGTTCATTTGAGGGGCCACTAATAAATTGTTCCAGAAGACAAGTAGGGTCAAGAGTATCGAAGGAAAGTGAGAATTGCGGAGCTGCCGTGGGCGTTTTAGTGCCGCGCTTCCCCTTTTTATCCGTTGACAATGAGGGGACAACGCTGGCAATAGATAAATGGATTTTTATCCGTTTTTTATTGTTATTAAAAAACTTTAAAAGGGCCTTTGGACGGATATGCTCTTCAAACCAAAGGGCTTGGAAAGAATCTTTGGCTTCGAGGTATAAGTTGCAGGCGTCAAAGCGCAAAATTTTTAAAGTGCGCAACCATTTGTTAATGGTTTCCGAACCAAACTCTGCTTCCTCTTGACTAAGAAAATTTTCCCATGCTTCCAAATTCAAGATTTCCTTTGTTGTGGAGGTGTCACAGGAGCAATAACTTCAATATTTTTTGACATACGGGATTGCATCCACCACTGTTGTGCCATCGCTAACAGCATTGATGACAACCAGTAGATGTTTAATCCTGAAGGGAAATTGTAAAACATAAACGCAAAGATCACCGGCATCAGTGTCCCCATCGCACGTTGTTGACGTTGCTGATCTGTCATTTGCTCCGGCGCTATCTTTGGTGCAGACATACGCTGTTGGAAGAACATGACCATACCCAAAAGGATAGGGAGCAGGTGGAATTGATTACCGATGAAAAATATTGGTGTTTCCCAGCTAAACAATACATCAGGAGAAGTTAAATTATCGATCCAACCAGGAATAAAGCTAGCACCACGCAATTCAAATGTGGTTTTAAGCAGGTCAAACATTCCGATTAAAAATGGCATTTGAATAAGCATTGGCACACAGCCCGACATCGGATTGACCTTTTGCTCACGATAGAGGTTCATTGTCTCCATCTGCAATTTCTTTGGATCTTTCTTATATTTTTCCTGGATGGCAGTTACCATGGGAGCTATCTGCTGCATGCGAAGCATTGATCTTGTTGACCACGCGTTCAAAGGATAAAGCATTATACGCAGGGCGGCTGTTAGTAAGATAATAGAAAGTGCCCACGATCCTGTGATCGTGTGGAAGAAATTCATTAGGATAAAAAGTAGTTTTGCAAAAGGCTCAGAGATAAATGAAAACCATCCATGATAACTCTGACAAGCAATATAATCGGGGTTATAGCCGGTTGCAGGATCAGAATAAATAGAGTCTACTTGTCTTAAGACAGAACCTGAAAAGGGTCCAGCAAAAATGCGATAGTCCGTAGTATTGCCGCTGCTTTTAAGCGGAGACATTATGAGATAGCCCGGAAAATTTTTTGCTTCAAAACGGTCGTGGTTTTGGTCGACCTCAACAATACGTGAAGGTGCAGTTAGCCCCGGAACTTGAACAGCTCTGTAACCCGCCTCGATAGGAGTTAGAGGATCGATGATGATCCCGAAAAATCCGTTGGAATTACATATCCAATCTGGATTGACTGAGCTATTTGTTAAAGTGTTTTCCGGTAGGGGAATCGTTTCAACAGCTGGCTTTTGATTGCGGGTAATACGGTACTTTAGTACGGGATCGGGAGTTCCGGAAAAAAGTTCTACTTCAGGAATTCCTGAGGAAAGCCATAAGCCACGCTTGTCCCCTTCGACTGTAATTTTCAGATCAAAGGTATAGGGAGCGTTAATTTCCGGTAGGGTAAATATTTTAGTGATTTTTCGCTGCCGCTGCTGCCCTTCAAAGGTAATCGAATTTTTATCGAATTGTTTGACAGTGTATTGCAGCTCTGCAAACTCGGGGTACTCAGAAAGAAGATTTAAAGCGTAAAAACGGGGATTGACATTGACAGACTTACGTTGTCCATCTTCGATAAGATCGCGTCTGATGAGCGGATAGTATCCGCCAAGATGGCCCTTTTCATTTTCTTCAAAGGGACCGCTTGGTTGCGCGCCTGGAGTAAAGAAAGAATGAGAAGGAAAGAGGGCATTATATGGATGGTTCGCTTTCATATCAGTGTCAAATTCGATCGGACGGACTGAACTAACTTTATTAGTTTCTGAACTAAAAGGTAAATTGATCTCTACAAGCGCGCCGCCTACGTTTGAAAATACCAGCTGCTGGTATTCATTTTCTAAAACGTAAAACTTTTGGCCGCCTTTGGCTACTGCGATCGGTTTTGAAGACTCTTTAGAGTCTTGAAGACGGACATCCAGTTCCGGGACATCTTCCAGGTAGGTGACATGTTTTTCAGTTCGATTATAAATCCCTACAGGCAAGTAGCCGACATCGGTTTTCATGAGGAGGATCGCATCGCCTTTTGGAGCAGCGGTCTCAATAGTTTGGGATT
>JACCVN010000340.1 GCA_013698165.1 Parachlamydiaceae bacterium
AAGACTAAAATGGTCTTTAATGCAGCTGTTTCATACACATCTCATAAAAATCAATTGATCGGCTCACTCCTATCGATTATTCCTTTGGTAAAACCAATAGTTAGAATTGCTCAAGAAAGAATGTCTACTCGTTCTGCAGCAAATAACTTACTAAATGTTTAATAGAAACGGGAAAGCTCCCGTGGTGTGTCGATCGTAAAAGGGAGCTGTATTAGAAAATACAGCTTTTTACGATTGGCAAACCACTGGCTTTGACGCAGAAATAGTGAAAATTCTACTTTAACAGTGTACTAACTTCATGTATGAAAAGACTCTTTTCTAGCTGCGTTTCTTGCCCAATTTGAGGCTTGAGGAGCTTGCCAATCAATTTTAATTTGGCTACCGGAAAATGCTTCAGTAAACTCGCCTGTGATATTCGGGCATTCATCAAGACCTATGTACTTCAACTGTTTTCGGGTAGCAAGTGAAATAAGATATTCGTCAGTCAAATTTTTGCATCCATCAAGATATAATTGGACAAGAGATAGAGGCAGAGTTGACAATCCTTCACCGCTGATATTTGTATTACAAAGAGCGAGCTCTTCTAATTTTTCCATTTTCAAAATAGGCTTGAAAGCTTCATCAGATATTGGGCAGCCAGAAATCTTTAACGTTAGAAGATCTTTGGGGAGCAAATATAAAGTTTGGTCTGTAACATTAGAATCGCCAATCAGAACAAGATGTTGCAGTTTTGGCATTTTTCCAAGCTTCGTGAAGGTTTTCTCTCCAATTTTCTTGCACATTGCCAAATTGAGACTTTTAAATTGATCAGGTATTTGTGCAAAATCTTCATCCTTAAGATGACTACAGCCAAATAAATCGAGAGCATTCACATTTGTATATTTAAGATTCGCCAGCCCTTGGCTTGTAAAAGTGGAACATGTGGCAATAGACAGCGTTTCGATATTTGGGGGCATTTTTGCTAGAACTTCATCATCGACCCACTCATTGCTTCCCAACTTAAGGACCTTGAGACTTGTCATCTCACTAATGATGGGTAGGCAATTTTTAGTTAAATTTGGACATTCCAAGAGTTCAAGTTCCCGAATTGGCATCCCTTCTAAAAATTTAAAGGCATCATCTGGTATTTCTGAGCCTGATAAAACTAATCGAATGGGTCGAGTGAGATTTGCTTTATAATAAGCGAGTTTATCGAGAAGCTCTGGAGAAATTGGCCTTTGCTCCAAAGCTTTTAAGCAGACTTTAGAAATCTGATTCTCTAAGTATGAAATTGTCGATCGAGATTCCTCACCATTCAAAAGGTTCAATAATTGGACCATCGTCTTGTCATCCATACCGGGGTAGACATACCTTTTACACGCATTAATCACTTCTGGGATCTGCAAATAAGCAACTGCAAACATTAATGGAAGCGCATTATCTTTATTAATCAAACCCTCCTTCCCGGTTTCAAGAAATGCAACCAAAGAATCAAATTGATGCCGATCAAGTTGATCCAAACGCAGCGTAGGAGTTTCATTCCCTTCTGTCCTCACTATGTTTTTTATGAGACTAGAAAAATGAGCTAAAAACCCCTGGCTGATTCTGACTTCGGAACCATCACCTAATATGACAAGAAGAGACTTAAAGTAAGTTTTACAAGGCATTTCTTCTTGGGTTAATAATGCTGTGGGAACAGGATATTCCTGTCTGCCGCGAATTATTGCCTCCGCTTCCTTGTAATGTATTGTTAAATTCTTTGCAGGCTGTTCATTTTTTAAAAGATTTCCAATGCGAATAGGAATTATGTGGTGGATGGTTCTAAAAAGCTGTGTCACTTTTTTCTGCTTTTCATCCGGCAGCAATTCTTTCATTGAGTAAATGACTTCACTTAACTTGCATAGAGCTTCTTCTGCTTGGTTATCTGTTAATAAAGCAGGATATTTGACCAGCAGTTCTATGAGCCTGTCAGCATTTTCAAGAACATTTTGCTTAGAATAGTCACTTTCTTCAAATTGTTGAAGTCTTAATCGTGCTTGATGTAAGCCACTCTGGTCTAATTTGTCGAGATTCATAACTCATCCCCCTACAGAAAACGTTATTAAAAAAACTTCACAATTTTGTACTTTTAGACGATGTTCTTATTTGACATTCTCGTAGCTAAGCGTGCGATGTCCTCACTTACTTTCTTCGCAGAGGGCAGGTCAACAGGATTAAACTGAAGACATTGATCAATGATCCTGATAATACCATCTATCTCTTGCTTACTACACCCCTCTTGGGCTAGTTTTTCCTGCACTGCGGCAAATACGACCTTCTTTGCTTGCTTAAGCTCAAATTCATTAAATGTACCTTTTTTAAGAGAAGACCACACGGAGTCTCGGAAGATACTACGATAAGCACCATTATCTCCGACCATCATCAAAAGCATCACCCCTGTGCTCCACATATCTGAGGAAGGATGTGCAATTGTGGCCTGCTTATTAACATCGTTTATAAATATTTCAGGAGCTATATACAATGGACTACCAGCATATCTGTTTGATGTTTTATTATCCACTGTGAAGCCGAAGTCAGTGATTCTGGGATGTCCATCCTCTGTCATCGTTATATTTTCTGGTTTAAGGTCTCTGTGCGTACTATTCAATGTAGTATGCAATATATGTAAATGTCCTTGAAATTCTGAAAAAATGTTTAAACGTTTCGTAAGAGGGGGGTTATTATCCGCCAAATATTTATCCAGATCCCCACCCCTTGAAATTTTTACAATAGAACCAATTTTTGCTGTTTCTGAATGGGATCCTAATTTTGCTTTTCTAGCCTCCTTTCCTCCTCGCATATGTCCTGTATATTCGACAAAATTATCAGCCGCATCAAAATGTTCAGGATGTTCATAAGCTTTTCTATTAGCATTGATTTCACTTTCCCTTACACCTTTTTTTGAGGCACTCCGCCAAGCCAATTGTTCACCAGTCTCCAAATTAATTGCCAAAGTTACCCGGTTAAAACTGCCAATCCCAAATTGCCTTTGCCCTCCATGCTCTTTTAGCAGGACATAAACCCCTTTTGTAGGCCCATTCGGTATACAGACTAAAGATCGAGGTAAAACAGCATCGATACCATCGTATTTTATATTTCTATTAATAAACTTTGGTTCATCAAACCATTCTATCGTTTCCTTAGCAGCGTTGTAGAAATTTTTAATTGTTTGCAATTCATGTTCAGTAACTCCCGGAAAATCTGCTAGCTGGCTGTCCCCTCTCTTTTCTATATTAAGATTTTTGTTTTCTAGCTGAGGTGAGGCCAGCTTATTCTTAGGCGTGGTTTTATCTATTTCTTTTTGAAGAGCTTTAGGAAGTTTAGTTGGAAAACTTCTATTCTGCTCTAAATTTGATTCTAAGTGGGCTCTTATAAACTTTTCATTTGCTGCAAAATCCTTGACTTTAACTCCAACCCTATACACCGTGCCAAATTGACCAACAACATTGAAACGCACGACATTTCCATGCATAACCATTTTTTTGTTAGTATCTTTCTGTAACGAAGGCCTTAGCCCCGTTACAGCTACTTCCTTCATAGCATTATCTGTTTTGTTGATAAGTTTTAGTGTTCCCTTACCCTTATTGAAATTAACATTAAATTCAATCTTCACATTATGTAAAGACGGGTCGAAAGGTCCTTTCCCATACGTTTCCATAAATCCATCTCTTTAAATGTAATACAAAATAAAAAAAACAATTATTATTAAGCTAAATATGGCTATCTGAAGGTAAAACATATCCCTGAAGAATCTTTATTATGCCTTATTCTTAATTATAGATAATTTGAATTAACTAATAAACAAATGTTTTTGTATTTAACAATAAGAGTAATAGCCGAATAGCCGGGTAGCTAAAAAAGGAAATTTTTCCTTTTTTAGCTATCCTTCTTCTATTTGTTGTCGGAGGCTGGTCAGATCCACATTTCGAATGTAATTAATCAGGTTTTTATAGATTCCATGGTATCCAAAACCTCCATTAACCATTTCCTCAATTGCCAGTTCTTTCTCCCAATCTTGAAAAAGGATTCGATACATTGCAACAACCACACCTGTGCGGTCTGAGCCATGCCAACAATGTACTAGAACAGGATCATTTGAAGATTTTATGATTTTTAAAACCTTAATAATTTCAGAATCTTTAATTCTTCCCGGGTTGATACCAACCTGAAAAAGCTGTAAATCTGTATTTGCAGCGATTTGACTATCTGAGTGAAACTGTCTTAAATTTATCACTCTCTTAATTCCAGACTTTTGTATGGCTTGCACGCCTTTTTCATTAAATTGAGCACTTCTATAAAGTAGATCGTCAATTTTGTACCAGTTACTCAAATCAGCTGATTGTATAGGGACTGCCTTACTTTGGAGTCCTGGCTTTAGTTTGT
>JACCVN010000341.1 GCA_013698165.1 Parachlamydiaceae bacterium
AACAAGGCTGAACGGATCTGTAGCATGCATAGCTACCGGAGGAAATCACGATCTTACTCTCATGTATGCCAAAGGGCTCAGCTTGCATTCAGTATTGATGCTGATCCCACTGATCACATGTAAAGGAAGAGATCATTACGGAAAAATACTTTTTGAAATTAAAAAGCTCGTTGAAGCAGGGAAAATTAAACCCTTAATTCACAAAGACATCTTTGATTGGAAGCAGGTCTCACAAGCTCATAAGCTTGTTGAAAGTAAAATGCACAAGGGCAAAGTCGTCTTGAAAATGGACTAAATGTTGCCTATTCTTGCTAATAGGGACGGTTTGAACTATCATGGCTTCAACCGTCCCCATGCGAGACTTTAGCAGGCTACATTTAGTCCATTCTGTACTCCTGGTTTAGAGATTAAAACCAAGCTCTTTTTGCTTGTTTCCGGTGAACCCAAAACGGAATTTAAGACCCCGCGGAATTCAATATCGATATTAATGTCCCTGTAAGTGTAATTAGTGTTTTTTACAAAAGCTCAATAAATTAAGTTTTCAGGGCTTTTGCAAGATTTATTGATACTTACGTCCAAGGCGGAGCAAGACTTGCCTTGGACGACTATTTCGAAAAAAATATAGGAAAAGCTGTCACCTTTGAAGCTCTTTTAGAATCGGGTAATAAGGTATTAAAACCTAATGGGAAGGATTTGACGCAGTTTGAAAAGTGGTTTTCACACCAAGGTGTGCCAACGGTTCAAGTTTGTTATGACCAGAACGTGGAAACAGGTAAATTTACCTTGACATTGTCTCAATCAAATGTCCATCCGGAAACTAAGGAAAAACAATCACCCTTTGCTATCCCATTTAGCTACGAGCTGATCGGGAAGGAAGGTAAAGTGTATCATCCACGCACAAATATAATCTTAGAAGATGAACAGCAGACTATTGAAATAGATGCAGCAGGTGATGACGTGATTCCGGTCCTCATGCATGGGTATAGCGCACCTATCATTTTGAAATGCAATTACACATTGCAACAATTAGAGAGTATTGCGCTCTTTTCCAAAGATGTGTATTGCAAATGGAAAGCGGGCCAGGATTATGCAATTAATGCTATTAAAGAAGTCATGGATAGACAGAAAAACAGTTCTGCAGATTACAGTGATCTTGTGACTTTTTATAAAAAAGCTCTAGAATCTGAAAATCTTTCCTATATTGCTAAATGTCAATTGTTGACCCTTCCTTCACTTGAGGATCTATCGCAGAAATTAAATTGCTTTGACTTTGAGCTCCTGAATAAGGGAAGAGGTGCACTTTTACAAGGGATTACAAAAGAATGCAAAGATAACTTATGTAATCTTTACTACACATTACCTAAAGCTGAAAAATATGAGCCTACACAAGAGCAAATGGGTGTGCGAGATCTAAGAAATAAATGCCTGCAATTACTCGTGGCACATGATCCTCAAATTTTTGCAGTGGAAGCTTGGACTCAATATAATGCGAACAGGCAATCACAGAATTCTACATCGCATAACTTTACAGATGCCTTCGCAGCATTTTCGGCTTTAGTCGAAAATAATACCGAGTTTAAAGAACAGGCTATAAAGCTATTTTATGAAGACTGGAAAAAAGACAAAACTGTGTTTAATTATTGGTTAACGGCTCAATCTTCAGGGAAATGCAGTATTGAAGAACTTGAAAAACTCAATCTTGCTTACGAGAAAAATGATGATTTAATTTGGGGATTTGATGAGAGGAATCCCAACCATTTGCGTTCCATCTATAGAAAATTTATTGAAAACCCTCTTAATTTCCATAGGCCAGACGGTAAAGGGTATCGCTTTATCGTCGATGCCATACTTAAAATTGGGCAGTTTAATCCGACGGTATCTCATAATTCTTTATGTATAGGAGCGATTGCAAATTTCTCCAATCTTCCTCTCCATCAACAAGCCATTTTTGCCAAGGAGCTCCGCAGGCTTTTGTGTGACGAATCTCCGTCGCAAACCAGAGAGGCTGTTGGTAAGTTATTGGAAAACTA
>JACCVN010000606.1 GCA_013698165.1 Parachlamydiaceae bacterium
CCTCTATGATTATCTTGACGAGAATAAATTAAAAAATCTCATTTCAATGACAGAGAAATTCTTGCAGGAGATCGAGTTGAAACGGTTTTTATGTAAGCGTGATTTCTTTTCCGATTACATTGATAAGAATCAAATTCAAACGCTCATGCAGTCAATTAATTCACTCTGCCTTTACGAGCTCAATAAGGTTAAGCAGAATTTGAATCTGGTGAACGAAAAATTTGCCGATCTCACACCTATTCCTGATGAATTCAATATAGACTACGAAGAAGCAGAGAGTTTCGCAGGGGCGAACTTGCGCAATAAAAAAGTTGTCATCTTCACCTGTAGTTATGGGAATGGGCATAAAATCACTGCTGCAGCCATTGAACAAACACTTCAGAAAGCCTCAGCCCATCCTGTAATCTATGATCTATCTGTCGGCCCTCTGCTGGGAAAAGACCGCTGGAGGCAGCTTTTCAAGCTTTTCGGAATCCAATATGGTGATCGACCGATCAGCGGAGTAGATATATTTAATGAAATTTTGAGGCACCAGTTCTATTTCATTGTTAATGCAAAAGATGCGATCGATGCGTTCGTACGTAAAATGTTAGATATCTCTGGAAAGGATGGGGTAATTTCACCTTTAGGGCTTTGGACGAATAGTTGGGAAAAAACTCAAATAAGAGAACTTCTCTTCATTGAGAGACCTGATCATATTATTACCACCTACCATATGGACTTAAATCCAATTTTAGAAGTCGCTGAGGAGCTTGGCATTCCCCTTCTACATATCCCCACAGACTATGATATGAAATTCAGGGAGGTATTTGGAAAAAAAACTACTGAATATCCCCACTTTAAAAGTTTAGTTCCAAATTATGCCATTGAAGAGACTCTTCAAACGCAAAATCCCCTTAGATCTGACCAACTTGTAGAGAAAATTGGGATTCCTTTAAGACCGGAGTTTTATCAATTTCTCGATAGAGAAGAACTGTTGTCCTACCGGCGCAGTCGTGGTATTGCAGACGATGAAAAAATTCTTTTGATTTCCGCGGGTGGAAATGGGCAAAATTTGCCGCACCCTGAACATCTGGCAAATAGTCCTACATGGGATCTGCCCCTAAGAGTTTTGGTGATCGCAGGTAAGAATCGAGATTTTGCAACTCATTTACAATATAATCTAAAGTCTCAAAACGGCAATTCATGCATCCTGAAAGGCAAAAACCCTAATGTCACAATCGAAATCGTAACAAATCCTGATTTAGACAAAATAATCCCCGGCTTAGAATTTTTTATCCAGGCAGATCAGTTATCTAAAATATTAGATATTTCGGATGCAAGCATCGCTAAAGCCGGTGGTCTTTCAGTTGCAGAGCTCCTTTTTAAAGGGGTGCCGATTGTCTTTGATCTGCGTGTAAATCCCTTTAGTTGGGAATTATTTAATTTGAATGTAGCCATTAGCCGACAAATGGCCATCAGCAACTATTATTTGAAAAACCTCGAACAAGACTTGAAGCAAATTTTTGAAATTCCCAAGAATCAAAACTTCAATTTCTATTTTGAATCGGCTCTTGAATCGTTTTGTCAATGTCTTAACGATCAAATTCATCAGGTTGAATCTGATGAAGGTGCAATAAGCAAAAAAGGGCATTTGATATTGGAGAATTTAAAAGAATGACTGCATTACTTAAAGAAGATCTTATGGACACATAGACTATGCACATTAAATTTACATGAATGAATGTGTCGAAAAACTGCACAAAATTGACACCTTCGTTACTGGACTAAGCCCCAGTATGATTAACACAAAACAAAAGCCGCGAATGCCTCCAGCAGCATATAGCCACTGGCATAGGCCTTATCATTACCCAAATTTTTTAAATCCTAAATTTGCATTTAAAAGAGAAAAACCCTTTTCAGGGTTATGAGGGTTTATTTAGCATACCCGTAGCTGTGGCTGTCTTCGCTATCGCTAGCAAGCCTTGCTACGGGCTTCAGAGAGATCCACTATCGTGGATTAGCTACAAACCCATTAAGGTACTATCTAAATACGTAACGTACTAGAATGCAACTTGTTAAGGATTGCTGCTAATCCACGATAGTGGATCTTTCTCTGTAGCCCGTAGCAAGGCTTGCGAGCGATAGCGAAGACAGCCACAGCTACGGGTATGCTAAATAAACCCTCATAACCCTGACAAGGGTTCTTCTCTTTTAAATGCAAATTTAGGATTTAAAAAATTTGGGTAATGATAAGGCTATGCCAGTGGCAATATGCTGCTGCAGGCATTCGCGGCTTTTATTTTGTGTTAATCATACTAATGGCTTACAGCAGTAGCGAAGGTGTAAATTTTGTGCAGTTTTTCGACACATTCCTTCATGTGGATTTAATTTGCATCTGTCGTGCAATTATTAACTTTGATGTTTGTGATTTTACCCGATATTTACTGCACAAAAACAACACCCTAGCCTGTGGCTATATGCTGCTGCCACATTCGCGGCTCTCTGCAGACCTCTTTGCTGCTATGCTCTTTGCGTTTCTTTGCACCTTTGCGTCTTTGCGTTAAACTGGTGGTGGCTCCCAAGACATATACTGCTCTTAGCTCAATCTGAGAATTTGGTCAACGCGAAAGCTCTCGCGGTTGAGCTCATTTAAATGGCCCTGTATTGTGCTTTAACACAACCACATAGGTAACACATTAAATAAAATATACTACTTTTTAAAAACGATCAATTTATTTGAGAAAACAGCATAATTTTTTTGAAACTAGTGATTGCTGTTGCCGCTT
>JACCVN010000608.1 GCA_013698165.1 Parachlamydiaceae bacterium
GGATGCCTCTTAAACTGCGAAAAAGATTAAACGATTTCCGGAATCGAAGGAGCAACGAGGGTTACTTGCATGTAAAAGGATTCTCTATTGATGATGAGATGATTGGGCCAACTCCAGCTAAATGGGATGCTCCTTGGAGTCACGCCAAAAGTTTTCGCGAAGAAATCTACCAATGCCTCATCAGCTCTTGCCTTGGCGATATCTTTGGTTGGCTGACGCAAGAAAATGGTAGATTTATCAGACATATAGTCCCCATCGAAAAAGATAAAAATGAACAGCTTGGAGGGAGTAGCAATGTCATTCTTCTGTGGCATATTGAAGAGGCCTTCCACCCTTATCGTGCAGATTTGATGTCCATCATGTGCTATAGAAACGAAGAACAGGCTTCAACAAACATTTGTTCACTCCATGACCTCGATATTCCCGAGAAGTATAGACAAGTTCTTTCCGAGCCTCGTTTTATTATTCAACCCGACAAATCTCACACTATTGAAAATAATATCAGTTCTCAATGGAACCTAAGTGAGGCACACTTTAGCAAGATACGCTCATTTATCGAAAATCCAATTCCTGTGGCAGCGTTGAAAGGAAAACCTGGATTTGAGCATCTCTTAGTCGATGAAGCTTTTATGGAAGCTGTCGAAGGAGATTTAGAAGCTAAGGAAGTTCTTGAGTGGTTTTTTGCTCATATGAATGAAAAAAAGACCCAAGTTATCGCTGCACCTGGTGATATCCTACTGATAGATAATAGGATTACAGTCCACGGCAGATCTCCTTACAAACCCAACTATGGCCCAAAGGCAAGATGGCTCAGACGAATTAATATTACTACAGATCTCATCAAATCTCATGAGTGGAAAAATAACGCTTATGGAAGAGTCATCTTCTAATTACCATGAATACCTCGAGCCATAACAAAGCATTAGCCTATGTAGCTACCGGGATGGTATTGATTGCAATAGGACCTTTTTTTGTTGAATTTTCCGGCCTGGAGGCCATGGGAAGTAGCTTCTATAGAATGTTAATCGGGGGGATTGCCTTTCTTTTAATCGGAAAGTACCAAAAGGAATCGCTCCCTCCTAAGCGTTTGCTTTGGCTTTATGGATCAGCGGCTTTAATGATTACCCTGGACTTGCTTCTCTGTAATCAAAGTATTCTTTTTATTGGGGCAGGTTTATCAACAGTGCTTTCAAATTTAGAAGTGATTTTTCTTACCCTGATAGGGGGCATTGTATACAAGGAGAAAGTTGGCCAGACACTTCTGACGACCTCAATACTCATTCTAATAGGAATGTTTTTTCTATTACAACCGTATTTACATGACATGCATCCGCACTTTGTATTGGGTGTCACATATGCCATATTCGCTTCATTTGTTTTTAGCATTTATTTGTTAATTTTAAAATCCATTAGTAGAAAAAGCCCTGAAATTTCGTCTGTTGCGAACTTAGGAGTCATCTGCATATTTGGAGCAGCAATTTTGGGTGCATTAATGGCATGCCTTCCGGGAGCGACTTTTGCGTTACCAGCTAGTAAATTCGGTATAATGAGTATCGTAATGTATAGCTTGATAAGTCAGGTATTTGGATGGTGGCTAATATCACAAGGCATTAGGAACCTCAATTTATCGACGTCAGGAGTTCTTTTCCTATTACAGCCAGCCCTTACATTTCTTGGCGACTGCCTATATCTAGGCAGAAATACAGGAATATTTCAGATCGTGGGATGCTTGGTCCTTTTAGCGACGATTTACAAAACAATTAAAGAAGAAGAGAGGAGAAAAGCAACAGCATGAATAAAGAAATTGAAGCTGAGACATTAGAAGTTGTTAATAGACAACTAGATGCTTACAACAAACGAGATTATGAATCCTTCGCTTCCTGTTATTGTAGTGACATAATTTCATTTGACCTAAATACATCGGAACAAATTTTGGAAATGAGCGGGTCCAATTTTTTTAAGCACTACTCTAACAAACTCCAAGAAAATCCAAAAATCCATTGCAAGGTTATAGAACGTATTACCTGTGGAAATTTGGTGATCGACAAAGAGCTCATCTCTAACTTTCAAGGTGCCAATCATGATGAAGTCGTAATTTATCAGGTTGAAGAACAGCTAATTTCAAAAATGTGGTTTAAAAGATAGGTAAACATGTGAGAGTTCTATTAATAATTGCTAGCTTATTATGTTTCGATTGTGGATTTGCTGAACAATCCTATGAAAAAGTCTCCTCCAATCTAACAGTGCTATTCAACAAAGTCGAAAACCATGAGATTTCTATCGCTGATGCAATTCTTGCAATTGACGAAAACGATATCGACCTTTTGTTAAAACCTTCGGTAATTAATCCCGAAAATTCTAAAATTATTGCAGAAGGTAGGATTGCCTGTACAGGTGCAGTTCAAGGGGTGCTCTGTTTCGATTTATCTGATTTAGAAAAATACAAAGCAGAAGGGAAGCTTGTCATTTGGGTAACGGACAACATCACTAACGATGATTTATGCCATTTGCATAGTTTCGATGGCATTTTCGCTATCAATGAAGATCCCAGCTCACATGCAATAATCGTCACACGAGTTTACAACATTCCATGCCTTACGATTCCTCCAAATGTTTTCAGAAAGGGAAACTGTTTAATCACCCCCTCTGGCACATACAAACATGGTGATGAAGTTACTCTAGACGGGTTTAATGGACGGCTTCTTTCTGGAAAAGTTCCGTTACATCATAACATTGACAATGCTTTTTTGAATAAAATTTTAGCCTGGTCTGAAGAGTATGCCCATCTCGCAGTTCATGTTAATGCAGATAATGCCAAAGAGGCTCACGAATCGCTTGAATTTGGTGCTAAAGGTGCCGATCCAAGGACGGAACATATGTTTTTCCAACCCGATCGCCTGCATCTGTTTAGAAAAGTCATCCTATGTAAGGATGTAGACGAATCCATTCTAAATGAATTAAAAGAACTGCAAAGAGCCGACTTTATAGACTTATTTCAAACGATGAAGTCTCTCCCTGTGAAGATTCGCTTACTTGACCCTCCTCTACACGAGTTTCTTCCTCAGCAAGAAGAAAATCTTATCAAGCTTGCAAAAGATTTCGACATTCCACTGGATCAATTGAAAAATCATGTTCAAGACCTTCAGGAGACCAATCCTATGATGGGGCACAGAGGAGTACGCTTATTACTAACACGTCCTTCGATTTTGAAAATGCAGGTAAGAGCCATCTTTGAAGCATCTCTACATCCTTCGCTAACTGGGGAATCGGTCGTTCCTCATATCATCATACCTATGATCATTAGTTCTGAAGAAGTGGTTAGGGTAAAGCGTCTAATAGCGGATGTCTACAATGAGATTTCGCATACTGAAGGAAAAACCTTTACTTACAAGTTAGGTATTATGATGGAGACACCTAGGGCCTGCCTGCTAGCCGGCGAAATTGCACCCTATGTTGATTTTATTTCATTCGGAACGAACGATCTTACGGGCCAAACGCTTGCACTTGCGAGAGGAGATGTTTATGACAAGTTTCTAAAAACATATCTTGAGCTAGGCCTGCTAAAAGCTGATCCCTTTTCTAGAATCGATCCAGCCGTCAAGGAGCTGATGCGGATTTGCGTAACCCAAATGCGATCCAAGAATAGCCAAGTGGTCATCGGAATTTGTGGAGAGCATGCCAGCCAGAAGGAAGGTGTTTTTACTTGTCATCAATTAGGATTAG
Source organism: Parachlamydiaceae bacterium (assembly GCA_013698165.1). Lineage (GTDB taxonomy): Bacteria > Chlamydiota > Chlamydiia > Chlamydiales > Parachlamydiaceae > JACCVN01. Next base: position 3,724 of record JACCVN010000608.1, read on the forward strand.
ATACCGTCTCTTGCGCAGCTTTCAGGGTACCAGCGGTAAAGCTTTTTGCAGCGCAAGCAGCGATTTTACATCCTCGTTAATCATAGCGTTGAAAATTATTAAGAGGCCATTCAAAAGTTCGAAGTGTACATTCTGTAACGGGATATACAAAATATGGCAGTTACAACGAGAGTTGTAACTGCCTTTTTTTTGGAACTTCATAAAAAAAATGGAAACAACTCTAGTGCAAACCTAATCCTCTATTTTCTATTAGCACTAAATCGGCTAAATAGTTGCACTTACTTCATATTTAAAGGGCAAAGCTATGAAAAATCTATTCTTTAAATTTGAGTTTTGTTAAAAATTGTACATCACGCTTTTTAAAAAGGAGAATATTAGATGAATCCTTATGTTCGGGGAAGTCGCGAAAATTTTTATTACCAATTTATTTTTCATGCGTATGATGCACCGGTTATGTTATCGTACGGTTCAATCAAATATACTGATTTTTCTGCTATTAAAAAAGGCTTTGAAGAAGATACTGCACACGTCGCTAAAGTTTTTGATCGTCCCTATGAATCTTTAGGATTCGTTGAAATTCATAACCATACTTTTACTAAAATCAAATGCAATAATCAAACATAGATCCCGGAATGGCAGCTCTATTTGCAGCCATATTCAAGGAAAGTTCATATTCCCCAAAACTGAAAATGGATTCTCATTCACTTCCTGTTTTTGGGTTTAGTAACCCTCATAATCTTTATCCAAAATATATCAAGAAAAGCATCAATTTTATGAATGATTGCAATATTATGGAGCCCAACAAAGACCTAGTCTATGTGTTGGAGAATCCGAATAATCAATCCGGTGAAGATCTTTTAGCATTACTTAAGTATTGTAAAGATGGTAGCGAAAAAGGTTTTCCTTTGAATGAGGAGGGAGACAGATACTATAACCCCTTGAATCACTCCAAACATCTTTTAAAAATATACAAGAGATTTGAAGGGGATCCTGAAATGTTTGAAATGGGTTTGGAGAGAGATTATCTTCTTATTACATACACAGTTTCTCAAAAGATAATTAAAGAAGCAGGGGAAACTTCGAAAAAAATGAAAATAACTTAGTATTCGACCCCTTCATTTTTAGAGCAAAGTGCTGAAAATCTATTCTTTAAAATTTTGAGTTATATTTACATATGCGCGTCCTAAACTTGAAAAGGAAAAACATACTCGATATAGCTGAATATGAGAAATTTGGGCTCCGCCAAAGCATCGGGGGTGAGAATGAGCTCACTCCCCGATTGCCTGCCAAAAGCCTTTAGCTTTGTGGACAAGGCTAGCTCTTAGCCGGGACTACTTTGTTCTGATGTGGTCCATAGCAACTTTTAAAGCTCGTTTAATTGATGGCTCGCTGGACGCATGCCCGGCATCGGGGACGATCCAAAGCTCAGATTTGGGCATGCTTTTATGCAATTCAAAGGCTTGGGATACAGGACAAATGATATCATAACGGCCATGAACGATAATAGTGGGGATGTGCTCAATGGTTTTGATAGCGTTAAGAAT
>JACCVN010000354.1 GCA_013698165.1 Parachlamydiaceae bacterium
CAAGCCACATTGTTCTTCAACAGCCAGTCAGATGCAGAAAAAAGACACATTATTAATGCTCTGAGTTTTGAATTAGGCAAAGTGCAAGTTGATGCGATCAGAACGCGCGTGCTAGTATTGCTTAACGAAGTCGATAAAAAACTAGCCGAAAGCGTCGCAAATGCCTTAGGCACAAATGTGCCAAAAAAACCTGAAGCACTCATAAACCAAAGCTTTGGTGCTGATGCCGACCCTAAAAAATGCCAACCTATTAAAGTAAAACAATCTATTGAAAAGTCCGAAGCCTTGAGCATGGCCAATACGCGAAAAGATTCAATCAAGACAAGGCAGATAGCCATCCTCATAGCTGATGGCATTGATGAACAGTCTGTGAATACTATGAAAGATTCTCTGTCAGCTGATGGAGCTGTAGTCAAACTCATTGCACCAAAACTTGGAAATATTAAAGGTGCGCATGGAGGCTCTCTAAAGGCTGATCAAAGTTTTTTAACTGCATCTTCCGTCCTATTTGATGCCGTCTATGTGCCAAGTGGTTCCACAGGTATTAAAACGCTGTTATCTATTCAAGATGCTGTATGCTTCATCGATGAGGCTTATAAGCATTGTAAAGCCATTGCTATCAATGGTGAGGGCGTAGAATTGTTCAAAGAAACTTATGCGAGTAAGAAGTTCTCGACAACTATTAACGGAAAAGAAATGACGGCTTTAGGATTGATTATTAATGGGTCACCGAAAGAATTTGCTAAAGCCATTGCCCAGCATCGCTTTTGGAACAGGGAAGAAAAATAAAAAATCTGACAGTTCTTTTAAGCCCCTATATTTATTAGGGGCTTTTCTGAAAATAATCCATTTTCAAAAAAAGGATATGGTATATTTTGGAAATATACTGCCATTAGCTCAATCTGAGAATTTGGGAAGTATATGTTGCTCATCTAAACCCTAAGTAAAAACAATTATTACCAGGAACATCTTATGAACGGCAAGGAAAACAAAGTCGCGTTTATCACTGGCGCCAACCGTGGTATTGGATTTGAAACAGCCCGTGAACTTGGTGAAAAGGGCATAACTGTCATTCTAGGTGCAAGAGACAAAGCTAAGGGAGAAGAGGCAGTAGCCAAATTAAAGGCTCAAGGGATCACAGCCACCACCTTTCAATTTGACATCAATAAGCTTTCTGATCATCAGGCCATCTCAAAATATATCGAAGAAAATTATGGAAAACTTGACATTTTGATAAATAACGCTGGAGTTTGGCTTGACAGTACATCTGCAGGTGAAAAGAATCAGACAAGCAAGACATCTCTTGACGTTCTAAGAAGAACATTTGATTCAAACTTCTTTAACCTGGTTGTTTTGACCCAAACACTTCTTCCGCTCATTAAAAAATCTCCTGCAGGAAGAATTGTGAACCTTTCTAGCATACTTGGATCGTTAACTTTACAATCGGACCCTACGTCGCCAATTTATGAATCCAAGGCATTCGCTTATGACGCCTCTAAAACGGCATTAAACGCGTTCACAATACACCTTGCACATGAGCTGAAAGACACCAATATTAAAGTGAATTCTGCTCATCCAGGCTGGGTCAAGACAGATATGGGAGGCCCGTCTGCGCCAATTGAAGTTTCTGAAGGAGGCAAGACCAGCGTTCAACTTGCTCTTGTTCCTGACAATAGTCCTTCCGGTGGGTTTTATCATTTAGGAAAAACTCTCCCTTGGTAAGGCAGGGAATAATTATTAAGAGGGCGCTTCCCCCTTAATTCCGAAGCCAAAATCCCACTGACCTTAAAGCAAAACACATACTCAAAAGGTAACTATGATTCTCTATGTCTACAGCAAATGTTCAACTTGTAAAGACGCGTTAAAATTTTTGGAACAAAAAAAGGCAGTCTTTCTTCGCAAGGAAATCACTGAGACTCCCCCCACAGTCGCAGAATTGCAGGCCATGCTAGACTTTATGCAAGGTAATTTGAAAAAACTTTTCAATTCCTCAGGTCAGCTTTATCGTGAGCTGCACCTCACTGAAAAATTAAAATCAATGACACAAACGGATGCATTAACACTGTTAAGCCAAAATGGTATGCTTGTTAAACGTCCCTTTTTACTTGGGAATGACTTTGGATTAATAGGCTTTAGCGAAGCAGAGTGGGTTAAAAAATTCTAATTAGTCGGGAACGGTAATAAAAATCTTTACTCCTATATAATTTTATTTCAATTCTATAAATAAGATAAGGCGGTGAACAATATGATTTTTTGACACATTCGATTTATTGCCAAAAGATTCAGGCAGTTTTCGCGTTGAGCAAGGGCATTTTATAGAGCGACCTGGAGTCGTCAGCGTAGCATTTTCAAAAAAACGTGGACATTATCGCGCAAAGATTATTGCGCAGGCCGTGCACTGTTTCTCCACAGAAATTAATCTATAATCATTGGTGCAAAAATGTTTAAGTATAAATTGGTAGCCGTAGTTAATAAAAAGATTGAGACAGGCGTTCTCATGAATGCTCTTGCACATATGTGCTTAGGCTTTGGCGCTCACACGGGGCCTGAGAAATTACACCTTATCGACTATAAGAATGCAGAAGGATTTGTCTACCCAAATATTTCTAAGATGCCTTTTATTATTTTGCGTGAAGATAATTCAAATAAGATTGCAAAATTGCTTATGGAGGCCAAGGAAAATGGTATTCAGTACTCTGTTTTCACAAACACTATGACTGAAGGAACATGGGAAGATCAAGAAGCAAGAACCCTCGCCTCAAAGCCGGAAGAGATCGTGTATTATGGAATTGTGCTTTTCGGCCTCAGCGAAATTGTTACCAACATGACCAAAAAACTTTCTCTTCTAAGGTAGATCATGGCAAGGATTAATCTCATTCGCGTCAAAGACAATAGTTATTACTGCAACAGCATTTTCTCTATTGGTGTTTACATCAAAGATAACATGGCAGTGCTGATCGATAGTGGTATCAGCAAAGAAGTCGCTAAAGAGGTTGATAAATCTCTGTCTCAGATCAATATTCATGTGGCAGCCATCATTAATACGCATTGTCATGGAGATCATTGTGGAGGCAATGCATTTTTTCAGCAGAAATATCCCCAGATAAAAATCTTTTGCACTGAAACTGAAAGGCCTTTTATTGAAGATCCTTTGATGGCGCCTATTTGTTTTTGTGGAGGTGCTGCAGCCTTCGAAGAACTTAAAAAATGCAAGCCTATTGCACCGCAGCAAGCTTCAAAAGTCACAGACATCATTGCTCCTTATGTGGATCAAAAAATCTTCATCTGTGGGGAGACATTCGAAATTATCACCTTGCCGGGACACACGCGAGGAATGATTGCCGTCAAAACACCTGACAATGTCCTTTATTGCGGCGATGCCATTTTTGGCGATGATACCTTCAAGAAATATCCTATTTTGTACTATACATTTATCGGTGACACACTGAAGTCATTTAAAAAATTAAGAGCGTTAATCCCCTCTATCGATGCCACAGTGATCTATCATGGAGGCCTGATACCGGATATAATCCCATTAATAGATGATCATGAAAAACGCATCCTAGAAACGAAAAATAAAATCTTTTCAATGTTGTGTGAACAACCGTTATCATTGGAAGAGATAACCGCCAAAATCATGCAAACAAATGATATTCCAGACGACGTTATCTCGTATGTACTTACAAAGACACCTATGCAGGCATATATCGCTGAATTACAGTATGAAAAGCTTATAGAAATTCGTGTTACAAACGGGGTCAATCGCGCACATCTTATAGAGAATGGTGTATATCATCAAAGCCAACACTATTTGAGCGAGAATATTCCTGAAGAATTAAACACTATTTTTTAGCACCATACGGCGCTCATCACGTTTGAGGGAATGAAACGCCATGTTGCATAATTACTTACACCCTTAAGATTATCCTCAAAGTAGTTTCAGAGCCACCTCTTGGCTACTATAAAAGAGAATAACCTTTTCAGAGTTAAGAAGGCTTATCTAGCATACGCATGGCTGTGGCTGTCTTCGCTATCGCTCGCAAGCCTTGCTACGGCTAGGGTGTTGTTTTTGTAGCTTTTTTTAAGATTTCAATTTACATGAATCTAAGCATTTTTAAATTTTCAAGTCATATGATAGTAAACGGTTTTTAAGCTGAGATACGAGCAACAAACACCCCCAGATGGGGGTGTGGGCTAGTAGCGCAGGGCAAGCGAAGCGCAGCCCTGGGTAAATAAAATTCAAGATTGCACCCCTGAAAGGGGTGCGGGAGGGCTGTCGGATTTTTTGCTAGTGACACGTTATTGCCCACACCTCTTTCTGGGGTGTAATCCTTTTATTAAATGACCCAGGGCCACGCTTCGCTTGCCCTGGGCTACAGGCCCATACCCCCATCCGAGGGTGTTATTTAATGGCATAATCTTCTAAAGAAAGCAGAGTTGAAAGACTTAGATGTATGTGAAAATTCAACGTAGAAATGAGAAAAAAAACAACACCCTAGGCCACGGGCTACAAAGAGAGTTCCATTATTGTTGATTAGCTACAAAGGCTGTAGCCTGCTGCGTCTCCAGCAGGCGATAAGATGAGCAAGAGGTACACGCTTCACTGACTCCTGCTGCGAGACGCAGCGGGCTACAGCCTTTGCAGCTAATCCACGATAGTGGACCTCTTTCTGCAACCCATAGAAGAGCTTATCAGGCGCTACAACTATTCAGAACTATATTTTTAAACATTTATGAAGTTTTTTTAACATATTTGCGTGGAGGTGGCTTTTTGAATGTTGAGGTAGGTGCAGAACGGTTTCCTTGGCCGGAGAGGACAGGGATTTCAGAGAGCTCGCCTGCATCTGAAAGGCTAAGAATTGAAGTTCCAATAGGCTGTAAGAGAACTTTTTTCTGCAGGAGACTGCGGATTTGCCCTTCATTAAGTTCGATGCCTTTATACTGTCTCCACAGCACAAATTTGCAGCCTTCACGCCATTTTGAGCAGCCATAGCCCTTATTCCCTTTGATCACTTCACTTTTACATTTGGGGCAGGAGCCATATCTCTCATGATTAATTTTCGTCAGATCACTTTCTACGATGACTTGCTTAATATAATCGGCAATTTTTTGCATGAAATCAATAGCGTTATACTTCCCCTGTTCTATTTCTTTTAATTTAGATTCCCATTCACCAGTAAGCTCAGGAGACTTTAAATTTGGGTCCTGAATAAGGGCAATTAAAAAACGGCCTAGATCTGTGGCAGTCAGTGATTTGCCGCCTCGTTGGATGTAGTTTCTCTTAAGCAATGTTTCAATGATTGCTGCGCGAGTGGCCGGAGTTCCAATCCCCTTTTCTTTTAAAGCTTCCTTTAAGTTTTCATCCTCTACGAATTTGCCTGCAGTTTCCATAGCACCCAAAAGAGCGTTCTCATTATAGTGTGCAGGAGGATTAGTTTTTCCTTCCGTCACATGAGGAATATGGGGACCAAACTCCCCCTTTTTAAATTGCGGGAGCTCCTGGGACTCGGAGGGCTGTTTAGCCTCTTTAGCCTCTTCAGACTTTTTAGGATATAGAACTGTCCATCCAGGGATAAGGACCCTTACTCCTTTGGCTTGAAAAGGCTCTTTGTTGGAACTGCCCTCAATAGTTGTGAGCTCTTTGACGCAAGTAGGATAAAAAGAGGCAATCAGTCTTGTAACAATCGCCTCATATACAGCTTGTGACTGATAGGGCAGTGTGCCTGGCAGTTTTCCTGTGGGAATAATCGCATGGTGGTCTGAGACTTTTTTATCATTGATGATGCGGCTAGAGAAGGGTAATTGCGTCAGGTTCAACTGTTCAATTTCTTTACCTTTTATCGGCTTTAAACTAACCAGGGTTTTTATCACTTGCCCTTTTAGATCATTTGTCAGATAGCGTGAATCGGTTCGAGGATAAGTAATTAATTTATGCTCATACAAGGTTTGGGCAATCTGCAATGTTTCTGCAGCAGTGATTCCCATCCGGCGGTTCATGTCACGCTGCAGCTCTGTAAGATCATAAAGCAAAGGAGGATATTCGTTTTCATTCTTTACTCCAATTTTTTCGATTATAAAAGGACTATCGGCAACCTTTGCCAGAACCTTTTCAGCTTCAATCTTGGATTTAAAACGGTCTGCTTTAAGTTTAAATATGATCTCTCTATACTTTGTGAGGAGCTCCCAAAAAGGTTCCGATTTAAAATGCCGAATCTCATCGTCACGTTTTACAATCATTGCTAATACAGGAGTTTGCACGCGTCCAACACTCCATAATGTATTTCCAGCTCCATAACGCACAGTGAAATTGCGTGTGGCATTAAGGCCCACAATCCAGTCAGACTCACTGCGGCATTTCGCTGCAGCATAAAGGTTATTATAGTCGCTTCCTGGCTTCATATTTTGAAAAGCAGAATGAAGGGCCTCTTCAGTTAAGGATGACAGCCACAATCTTTTCCAAGGTCTTTTTTCACATTGCAGCATTGCCAGGATATAGCGGAAAATGAGCTCTCCTTCACGTCCGGCATCTGTTGCACAGATGAGTTCAGATGAGGCCTTTAATAGCTTTTTAATGATGGCAAATTGCTTGCGTATGCCTTTATCTTCCACAACTTTCAGCTCAAAGGGATTTGGAATAAATGGAATGGTCGCAATTGCCCATCGCTTTAAAGAAGGGTCATACTCTTGAGGATCTTTCAATGAGATCAGGTGTCCAAAAGCCCAGGTAACTTGATACCCATTACCTTCGAAATAGCCCTCATGTCGCTGTTTTGCTCCGAGATGCTCCGCAATATCGCGTGCAACAGACGGCTTTTCTGTAAGGATCACTTTCATTTTTACTAAGCAGTTAGAGGTTGAAAATGTCTATACTAGCATTGGAAGGAATTATTTTTGCTTTGGAAGATGCAAGAATTTTAGAACAACAAAAACTTCGAGTAGCTCTTAGACCAATGAAAAATCTCAAAAAGGGTTAAAAACGTGTTTTAAATGACGATAGATTTTAGAAAATATTTTCAAAATTAATTTATTGAAGAAACCTAAAGTTGAAATAAAATAATTAATTCTTAGACCATCCGTTTAACTATTGCGAACTACTCCACAATAATAGTGTGGCATAAAAAACACCACACTCAAATAAAGTTATTATTTAAGGTCTAATTAGGCTTTTACCCACGGCTGCAATAATGGCGCATGCAAAGGTAACAACAACACTACTTATTCCTAAAGTGACAACATCATTCCTTTTTATTTTGTGTCCTAATGTATTTGTAACACATATTCCACCGCCAATCGCAGCTCCCATAACAAAAATATTTTTGGCAAGTTGACCAAGGGCCGTTTTCGCGAATAATTCTGATCCTATTGAAATGGCAGCTTCTTCTATAGCTACATTGCTCACAGAATAAATAAAAGCTGCTTTTGGACTAATGTCAGTAGTTAACTTTGCTAATACACCATAACAAAAACCTGTTGCTATTGCTGGACCCATTATAAACTTCTAATTGTAAATGTTTGTAGACATAGCTGAGCTTGACTTTAGGACTCTTGAGAAGGCCCTAGAGTCAAGCTCAAAACTTTTAAACACATCGACACTAACATTTAAATTACTTTTTTTTCAACCAATTTTTTGTTTTAAAAATTAATTCTCAACCTTTTATTTTCTAACAATAAATGCAATAAATATTTAAGAGATTCAGGAATAAAACGTTGCTCTGTATACTATTTAGCGATTCACACAATCATTTTTTAGATTAGTTAAACATAATAGAAATAAATAAACTAAGGCGTTTGCAGCAATGGTCGCTCACCTAGGGCT
>JACCVN010000636.1 GCA_013698165.1 Parachlamydiaceae bacterium
GATCCACCGCTCTAAATATCTGCCTGGAAACCCTCTTCCTTAAGCTAGGCTTAATGTAGGCTGCTGCGTCTCGCAGCAGGAGTCAGCTATGTCGTAATATAACTTTTTATCTGCCTGGGTACTTTCAAAATCATTTTTATACTTACTCCTCCCTACTGTTGCTAATTGTAGCAGTTAAGAAGGATTCGATTCTATCGAAGCATCAAAGTTTAATTAATCAATTAATTAATTTTTTTTATTTTTTATTCAGAAATTCAACTCTTTTAAATGTTATAATAAGCATTAGCATGTTAGTGGTTTTTTAATATTATAAGGAGTAATATTATGCAAATAAATAATGATAAAATTTTTCCTCAAATTAATCCTATTTTGCAGCAAGATTCTCCTGAAAAATTGTCTGGGGAGGTAGCAAAACTCATGTCACTAACCGATAAAGATTGGGAGGTAAGGAGTACTGAAGAACTCAATTCTAAAATGACAAAATATTGTCAAGAATGTGTACCTCCCGGTAAAACGGCCGAAATGAGAGGGTTTATTGAAAAGCACGATCTTCCTCCAAATTCCGAAGTGGCTGTTATAGGGGATATCCACGGTAACGATACTCGTTTAGATTTAAGCTTAAAAACATTGCAACAAAGAGGTTTTTTAGACGAGAGCTTTCGTTGTAAACCCGGTAAAAGCATTGTTTTTTTAGGGGATTATGTGGACCGTGGCAAAAATAGCCTTAAGGTTCTCGAATTGGTGATGACACTTAAAATGGAAAATAAAGATCAGGTTTTTCTTATTCGCGGAAATCACGAAGATCTTCAAACAAGCTACGGAAGAATAGATCACTATGCATCAAAAGATCCCAAATACTGGCAATATATGCAAATTGCTTCAAATTTAGAACATCTTTCTGCCTTTTATGAAAGTCTCCCAGTCGGTGTTTATTTAGCACAAAAACCTTCAGATGAATCAAATCTACCTCAATACATCCATTTCGGACACGGTCTTTTTCATTTATATACAGATCCAGCTCCACTTTTTTCTTCTGATAAACCTAACAATCATCTATGGGTAAATGGATCTGCAGGCTTTAGTGAAAGGATTAAATCCCTCCTGGAAAAAGATTCCTCAGAAATTCCAAAATCAAAATATCAAATAAAACAACAGGAAGCTGCTTTAAAATTAAAGAACCTTGAAAGCCTTATCTATGTAAACTTTGACAATATCTATTGGCTAGATGCAGGAAATAAATTAGAGTATAATCCTTATTTACGCCGGACAACTATAGATCCACAATCTATAAAGGCTTATCTGAATATAAGTGGAGCAGATGTTGCTAAAGTCAAAGAAATAATTCGGGGCCATCAAATTGGCCTTTGGACTGTCATAGATAATCAAAAAATTGTGGCAACCACTATAGACCCCTCATATATTGAAGATCGTCAGATATATATGGAATTAAAAGTGAGCGATAAAGTTCGGGACTGGCAAAAATCTTTAATAACTGTCCCTCTTTTGAACAACCATAATGATGCATTGGATAATGTCACGGTGACGGAGGGCATTCTTCCATCTATATAATTATCCGCCTTAAAACCCGCTTTCTTAAGCTGTAGCCTGCTGCACCTCGCAGCAGGAGTCAACAATGCATTTACTGTCTAAACTCATACAGCTCAATAGTTATAAAGTCTGTAACTTCATCACCAACTTTATTGAGTAAAGTAACTTGCCAATTGTATTTTTTAGCCAATTCGTACATCAATTCGATATTACCGTGAGTTGTAGAATACCCTAAGATCAATTTACCCCCTTCTTTAAGGTGAATTTTGCCTTCCTTAAAATATCGATGCAATAGTTCATGCTCCGGGTCGTAAAGGCTCTGACCCAACATCGTAAGCTCGTCGATTTTGCAATCTCTATGGCAAAAAGGGATATTGAAAAAAATAACATCAAAAAGTTGGGTTTCTTCCAGAGGGTCGAACATATCTCCTTGCAATACTTGCATTTTATCAGCGACACCATGCAAATGCGCATTTTCAATTGTATTAGCAACGGCATCAGGGTTAATATCTATAGCAAAAACTATTTCAGCCTCTTCTAATGCCGCTAAAACAGAAAAAATACCTGTTCCACATCCGATTTCTAAAAAATGATCTCCAGTCCTGATAGGAATATCAGTCTGTTTATTGGCGCCGGGGAAAATAATAGGGGAGTACACATTGGGATAACCCACGAATGTTTTACCGTGAAAAGTAAATTGGTAATTTGATTCGATTCGCCTATTTTGTTCTAGCAGCACATCAGCAGCAGCAATTTTATCGGTTTTTTCGGTAGCTGCTTCGAGTGAAACTGAACTTAAAATTAGGCTAAATGCTACTAGTTGAAATAATTTCTTCATAAACTTTGTTCCTTTGTATAAATTGCGAAAATTTAAATTGCCTGTGTATTCTTTTCTTCAACAATCCTGTGAGATCTTACTGAAAGGCTAGCCTTTTTGCAACAATTCTTTTGTGATTCGCGAACACTACCAAACCCAGCCAGAGCCCGTTTAGTTAGACGAAGGCATCCAAACTTCTACGCGTCTGCACTATTTTATTTGCATTTATTACAACTTTTTATTTATTATCACTACAAAAGTATATTGTTAATCAATTTAAATCCCTCTAACTTCAATTAATTTATTTTATTGCAATACAATAACAATATAGGGATAATTAATCATAATGCTATTATAATAGAAGAAGCACTCTCACCTCTAACGGGGGATAATATGGAAGTTGATCCATTATTACATTTAAAACAACATGTTATTTCCACTTCAAGAATCAAAAATTCTGACTCAAGCATAGATATCAATTTTAAAGCCTCCTTCATTAACCTAAAAAAAGACTACGAACTCCACATTAGAAATTTTGAGGGGAGACACGCAAATGTGCAAACTGAAGGAACTCATAATGAAACCCTCTGGAATTCAATAAAAAAATCTGTTAAATTCATAAAAATATTCTTTAATCTTTCTGACATAATTAATCGAACACACGACGATTTTCAACAACTATCACAGATTGAAAAAGAAATTAGCAAATTAGAATATTATAAGCACAATGAGATTTCAATACTTCTCCTAAATTCCGGCCTCAATGGCTTATCAGACAATTTTAATCTTCTCTATCACACTCGTGAAAGTGTTATTAGTCTCTATCACATCAATGATGATCTAGAATCAATAGCTAAAAGCAATATTCTTAACTATGACCCTGAAATTAGTGCTATAGCATCAAGAGCATTGAAATTGAAAAAAAGGGTAGATGAAGAGCTAAATTCTATCGATGAAGATATGAAACGTGATGCTAAAAAATTTGAACGTTTAGAATCGTTAGAAGATGTGCCTTTAGATTCAGGCTTAGGGAAAGATGTCAAGGGCCTGGCACTCCTTTTTGGAATGCGAAGAGAGCTTAATAGCTTGGTTAAAGATTTTAAAAAAGAAATAACAAAAAATGATGGATTTGCTAAACGTTATCATAAATTGAAAATTGCGATTGATAGAATGATCGATCATTCGGATATAAATTTAAAGCGAGAGCTATTCAGTTCTACATTGGTGGATTTCTGCAAAAAAATTTATTATGATGATGGATATGTTGATGAGATGGAAAGCTCTCTTAAAAAAAATTTAAAACAGATAAGCGCAAAAAAGTCTGCTTTAAATATGTTATTTAATACCAACTCTGATTTCAAAAGTAAAGATGTCATAAATTACATTAATTTTGTAAATAACCATTTCAAAAAAATTACACATCTTTTTACCAATGTATATAATTCCGGACGGGAATCTTTGAATGTGGTATTTGACAATGAGCTAACAATAAATAAAATATTCGCTGCAAATGAACTAAAAAATTTAAATAAAAGTTTTAAAGAGTCTATCGCTTTATCCAGCGGCATTAGAAATTATACAATTATTCATGAGAGGAGCGTCCAGCCTGACTTTCAAAATATTTTCGTATTGCCTTCCGTGGCAATCGAAAAAAAGGAGTACAGTAGCAACTATGATAAACTTGCACCATACTTCCAGGAAATAGATCTTTTGGTCGATCTATGTCAGGAGCAAGATGTCAATCCTGAGAAGATCGCTCTTGCCAAATTGAAAATTCATTCGATAATGGAGTTCCTACTCAACAGCTTGATATCCATTAACAGTAGCAATTTAAAAACTGAGTACGAAGAAGCTGACAAGACTTTGGCCTCTGTGGACAGAAAAAAAATAAGCCAAACAGTTTTGGATATTTTAATTAAAAATAGAGATTTAAAACTTAAAAATATCGAAGATCTTCCAAAAATTCAATCAAAAATCTTAATGTTGAAAGATGTAATTATCAAATTAAATGATTATTTAGATGAAAATTTTCCCGACTTAGAGGTCGTTGACGGGAAGTATAAAAAACCAATCGTCACACGTTTCAATAATATGCTGATTAGTGGCAATGTCGCCTCAAACTCGCCACAAGAACTTCAGGACTTGTCCCGAGCCTGTGAAGATTATCTGGATAAGCTAGATCATCTTCGTCAAAGCTCCACCTCGACTAGAGGGCTTTTAAAAGGCATTTCAGTAAAAAATCCCATCCCCAATACAAAGCATTTATACCTTCATGGCCATGCCTGGTAGCAGTGCAGTTGATCTTCAAAGTGCGGACAATGCATGGCGGAGCAAATGGCTAAATTTAGGGTTGATTGACTTTCACATATACTCAACATAGCTGAATATGAGAAATTTCGGCTGCGCAAGAGCTCATTTAAAAGTCCCTGTATCACGCTTCACAAGCCGCCCCTTCGGGACTTATATTCAACTATTGCCTACCCATAGTTTGCCCCTATCGGGACTACACTATGGGCTTTACACAATTTGCCCCATTCGGGGCATAATCCTGTCGGGGAAGTAATGCGCCATTTTAGCTCGACAAAATGTTTTCCTGTTTTATCTAAAAAGGTAAAGCTTCCCAACAACATTTGATGGACAAGGCTTTGAGAATCTTTAAGGATGTAAACGTTGTCAGTTCTTCAAAACTATGTGGGTTTTGTCCGAAAGGGACTAGTTATATTTTTATTCCCCGAATGCTAGTTATATTTTATTCCCCGAATGCTAGTTATATTTTATGCCCCGAATGGGGCTCGTTGTGTAAAGCCCATAGTGTAGTTACTCAACCGCTTCGCGGTGTTTATCTCCTAATAACGCAAAAAAAAAGAAACCTCGAAAACCAAAAGGCTTTCGAGGTTTTAATTCTCGCAATATCTAGCTACATTCCCTATAATCTTTGCAAGTTATCACACGCGCAAAGACCGATCAGGCAATGGTGTTTTGTACCCGTAGTGTAGTTAGGCCCGCGAGAATTTACGTTTTTATCATTGGTGAAGCTTTTAAACTTTAAAAAGTTTTTTTGCTATCCCGTACGGAAGAATGTTATTTTATGTATTCTTGCCGCGTGTGTTGACTTTTTTAAACACACATGGAGATATGAATGATAGCAAAAAAGATTGATAAAAGTAAACCCAATAAATCAGCAGTGCCCAAGCAACAAAAAAAAAATGCTTTGGACTTCATTAATGTAAACGCTGCAGGAATCGATATCGGTTCAAAATCGCATTTTGTTGCAATCCCTGAAGGACGAGATACAGAATGCGTTCGTGAATTTAAAACATTCACTAACAGTTTAATTGGATTAGTTTCTTGGCTAAAAAAGGTTGGAATCACTTCTGTTGCAATGGAGTCTACAGGAGTTTATTGGATACCTGTTTACGATATGTTAGAAAAGTCTGGCTTTGATGTTTTACTTGTTAATGCAAAACACATTAAAAATGTACCTGGAAGGAAAACTGATGTAAATGACTGTCAATGGATCCAGCAATTGCATACATATGGCTTGTTAAGAGGGTCATTTCGTCCTAAAGACAAAATTCTTAAAATGCGGACTCTTCTAAGACATCGATCCACAATGATTGATTATGCATCCTCGCATATACAGCATGTTCAAAAATCATTATCTTTAATGAACATTCAGCTGAATAATGTCATCCGAGATGTTATGGGCGCCACAGGAATGAAAATTATTAGAGCAATTATTGAGGGGGAAAGAGATCCCGAAAAACTTGCCAAATATAGAGATCCCAACTGTAAAAGTACTGAAAAAGAAATTTGTGAATCTTTGGTTGGGAACTATCAAGAAGATCATATGTTCTGTCTAAAACAGGCTCTAGAGCTATATGACTACTACTCAATCAAAATTGCCGAATGTGATTTAGAGATAGAAAAAATAATGAATGAAATGGAATCACTTATAGGTGAAGGAGAGCCAAAAGCTTATACCAAGAAAAAGACCACACAAAAGCATAAATTTGCCTTTTCTTTGTATGAGGAGCTAATACGAATTACAGGAGTGGATTTAACTGCTATTCCCGGATTAAATGTACAAAGTGTAGCCAAAATTATTTCTGAAGTAGGCGTTGACATGAGTAAATGGGAAACTAGCAAGCAATTTGCAGCATGGCTAGGGCTATGTCCTGGCAATAAAATTTCAGGAGGAAAAAGGCTAAGCGGCAAAACAGCACCTTGCTCAAATAAAGCTGCAGCTGCATTTAGAATGGGGGCAAATGCATTAAGGAGAAGTAATACAGCGCTAGGAGCCTTTTTTAGAAGGATGAGTGGTCGTTTAATTCCAGCCAAAGCTATTACTGCAGCAGCACATAAATTAGCGGTGATATTTTATAATATGTTGAAAACAGGTCAAGAATATATGGAGAGTGGTGCGCAGTATTATGAAATGGAATATAGAGACAGGTGCGTAAAAAGCTTAGTGAAGAAAGCTACTCGATTAGGCTTTGCCATTGTGCCCATAGAACCTATACAGAATTAAAGACTTAGAAAACTTCTAAAAAAACACAAGAAAAAGAATGGAAGCGCACGCACATTGATATAAAGT
>JACCVN010000005.1 GCA_013698165.1 Parachlamydiaceae bacterium
TGTCAATCTATCTAAGAAGTTCATGATAAGATACCTGTAAAATAAATTCATTGATCGCAGCGCGACACTGATGCTTGCCACCCAATCCATAAATTTAACATTTATAGTGCACTAGGTGTCAACTGTATTGTTGTAGCCTGCTGCAAGATGCAGCAGGCTCAATCTAAGACGTATTTAAAAAAGAAAATTCAGATTCATTAGAAAACTTGACCTAAAGAGGTAATAGCATAAAGCCCGATTGAACTAATAATATTACCTCTAATCAACCTCACAATTGATGTGGATTGCGGTTCTCCTCATTGGATGCATAATGATGCTCTGCTAATGGAAGCAGACGGTCATTTGAAGCCTCTGAGGATATTCGATTGTTTAAACATATGCTAATCAGCTTTTTCATGCGAAATTTTATATTTAAACAGTCGTAATGCAGCTCCTTGGCCAAATAATCTAAAGTTAGATGGAATGGTTGGCTGATATTGAGTTCCTACTAATGCACTGTCTTCAATAAATGACTGTTCTCCACCTTGAAGAGGGTCATTATAAAAAAATGTAGTTCCAAACCTGTAAAGGCTCGACTCCAAACGAACCAATCCACTATATAACCCTGTTGTCGTAATGTCTTGACGACAAGCTTTTAGTCTAGTTGGGGCTGGTAAAAAATCTAGCAAGGTAAAAAATGCAAGACCAGTTTGGAGGCCTGTGGGACTAATATCCTGATCGACTCCGCCATGATCAAGTACTTGAAACCGGGTAGGATTATTTAAGCGTTTCTTTTTTCCATCTTTAAAAACAAAAGCATTATGCTTAGTAAGACGGTGTCCAATTTGAGTGATTTGGAACACTTTACATCCATCTAATTCCCAAGTTACAGTTCCTTTTTCTCGATTGTAACAAGTTTTGAACTGATGAATGTCATCAAATAAATCCTTCTCTTTATTGCGCACCCCAACAGGAATCAGGTAAGTATAAGCTGCGTAATCTCCAAAAACAGCTTCCGCTCCTGGAAGGCGTTCGACAAGCGCGTAAATCACCCGATTAGTGCAAATCCAATCAAATGTTGTCAGGAGGGTCGGATCCAATGCTACAAAACAAAAACAGGCTAAACGCGGATCACTATTGGGATCATTAACAGCTCCATCAAAAGGTTGATTGTCAACCTGGAGCTGCTTTCCAGAGCCTACCCAAGTTGTGCATAGCTCACAATTAGAAAGTGGAGCCTCTCTAAAAAGTGAATAAGCAAGAAATTTAACATGATCAAAGAGTCCAAAAGGTACCGGTCCAGAACTGCCTAGTGGAGGGATACCAAATGTGAATGAAGTTCCATTCAATGGTGTTATTTCTATTCCACATTTATGTCGTAACTTTGAACACGAAAAATCATTGCCATTAAAAGCCGTCACAAAATCAGCTCCTTGCCCAAATGCGCAGCGATCATCTTCCACAATATTGCATCGGGATAGATCCGCTTCAAATATTACCTGGTTGCATCCGCAGCAATGGTGCGATTTAGGGGGAGAATGCTTGCAAGCAGAGATAAGCATTTGAGAGTTAGCCGTCTCAGTACTTGGTTGCTTTATGCAAGTCAGTTCTGTCTCAAATGCAAAGGCTGTATCATTCTCATCTGCTACAGAGCCCCATAACGAACAACAGTTTCCTAACATAAAAATAAAAAAAACAAACAGATGCTTCATAAAATGCTCCTTTGGTTGAGGAAGACTCTTTAATGTTAATTAATTCGAAATCACAAGAAGCATGATATTTACAAAACATCTTGATGTTGATCCAAATTACTGTGTATTGACCAGGTCAGCCAAACTTTTGATATGTTATATTATTGAATTTGTCAATGAACTTGTTGATTGAATTTGAGAGTTGAAAAAAATAGACGTTACCTACCTACAATTTAGATAGGAGAATTGGCTTTATATATTTAATGATGTTGATATTCAAGAGGATGAGAAAAGGTTTTTTGTAGCTATAGAAAATGATGTAGGTCTCTGCTCAAAGAGCTGCTTTCTACCCACCATTTTAGTTGATGTTAAGCCAAAGTGTACAGAGAATTGGATCTTTCTGAAAGAATGTATTTTAGAGAAGATAATCATGGCGAATTGGATCGGTGCTCCATATAATATTTCTCTAGAATACGGACTTGCTTTCTATGGATTAAAACCCGCATACGCTGAAGAAGTAACATGTGTTTTCTCTAAACGCACTCGTATTTCGCCCCCTCGACATCTAGCCCCGAGGTGGCTTTCAGGTATAAAGGCTCAAAAAAATCTAAATTATTATTATTTATTACCCATTTAAAATTAACCTTGGACCAAAGATTGGATTAATAAAGTATGGCAAAGATCTGATTTAGCAAGAGGAGGCGAGGGTAATTGTTGGTCATGGGGAAAACCGTTCTGCCATTATGAACAACAAGCAATGACAGAAC